>JBKHHW010000137.1:0-8298 GCA_046538945.1 Chitinispirillaceae bacterium
GATATTCAAAATCTGTCTGCGTTTTCCTCTGCACAATTGTGTCTCTATGCCTTTTCAGCGGCTGCTCCCGAAATATGCTTAAGGCCAACCCACTTGAAAATCCGGATATAACCCCCTCCAGAAGCAGAGTCGAGAGCTCGTTAAGGGATGCGGTTCTGGATCCGGCAATGCTCATAGGGGGTACGACACTTGCCCTTCTGCTCTTTTCGGGAATGGATGATGACATCTCCTCCTACGTTTCCGAACGAAAACCACTGTTCGGATCCAGAGAACGAGCCTTAAAAATGAGTGATCACCTGCGCCTGGCTTCCATGGGAACCGCCGCACTTCTCTATACAGTCAAATATTATCCTGTTGAGCCTGAGTACGGAAGCAGTTCGCGTAAGGAAGGGCAGGTGTCTCAAAGGATATCCGGGCCAGTCGCCGGTGCGGAGGCATTGCTGGTTTCGGGGATTCTGACTGCGGGAACTACGGAATTATTCAAGAGAACAACCGGGCGGCTGCGTCCCGATTCTTCAGATCACCGTTCATTTCTTTCAGGCCACACATCTGTTACTGCCGTGGCAAACAGTTATTCGGCCAACACCCTCAACAGCATGTCTCTTCCCAGCCACTACCGATTTCTTGCCCAAGGGACTCTGATCGCAATGACATTCACTACCGCCTGGGCCAGACTTGAGGGGTCAAAACACTATCCCACAGACCTGGTGGCGGGAGCCATGCTGGGAACCTTCTTCGGAAATTTCATCTTTAAATCTTTTCTGGGCCCCTATCAGCCACTGAATACTGAAATCGATCTGAATGTGACGCCGGAAGGCTGCGCTGTCAGACTGGCATTGCGGCTTTGACTAGACTTCGACTTCAGAGAAGTTTTCAACGGGCACATTGTGGTAGGCTTCAAGGAAATCCTGATAACGGATCGTTCCAAGTATCTCTCCTGTAGAACGGTCAAGAACAGGAAGATATTCAAAGTTACTGCTTCTGAATCTAATAAGTGCATCGTACATGGTCTGATCCGCATAGCAATAGGCCGGCATTTCCATTATTTCGGCAACTCTGCTGGAATCGTTTCTTTTGGTCCAGTTTATGAAAGCGTTGGAGGTGATCAGTCCGACCAGTTCGCAGTTGCGGTTTGTAACGGGCAGGGGGAAAGTCATACGTCTGATATCCAGAGAAGCATGTGCTTCCAAAGCCGTCGTGGACTCGTCTATGGAGTTGAGTGTGTCGGCAGTTGTCAGAAAATCGCGGATGGGGATCTTCTTCAGAATAAATTCCGACATACCCCTGAGATAGGTAGGGGAGTGAAATCTGTCCTGGACCTGGTTTTTGTATATGCCGAAGGAGTGTGAAAGGAATACCGCTGAAGTGTTCACCACCAGTGTGGGAATGAGCAGCGTGAATGATCCTGTCATTTCGCATGCCATGATGAGAGCACCGATGGGTGCCTTTGCCACTCCGGAGAAAAATGCGGCCATTCCCACCAGCACGAATGCTGTTTCGGATGGTAATGGCAGGGGATATCCGCCAAGTGCCAGAAGCTTGTGAACCAAGGCACCTGTCATGCCGCCGATAAAAAGCGAGGGACCGAATACGCCGCCGCTTCCTCCGCTGCCCACGGTGAACGATGTGGCTGCAATTTTACACATAAGCAAAGCTGCAATGAACGAAAGCGAAAAGCCGGAATTGCAGAGCTCTATAAGCGGCTGCAGGTCAGCTCCCATCGCTCTGGGGAAAAAATAACCGATCACACCCACGGCAAGCCCGCCCAGAGCCGGCTTGAGGTATTTTGAAACGTTCAGTTTTCTGAAGAACTGGTTCACTGAAAAGAAGCTTTTCACAAATATGAACCCGGCCAGTACCGCAGCCAGAGCCAGAATTGCGTAAGCGGGCAGCTCCTTGTAGCTGGAGAAGAGAGAGGAAGGGAGAGCGAGTACGTTTCTGCCCGGAACAAACTGCATGAATACAAAGTAGCTGGTGACCGATGAAACGACAGAAGGAACAAGTGCCCGTGATTCGAAATCCTCTTTGTAGATGATTTCTATTGCCGCAAAAGCTCCGCCCAGAGGAGCTTTGAAAAGTGCACCTATCCCTCCTGCGCATCCGGCCAGCATAAGGGAGCGCAAATGACTGGTGCGGAAACCCAATGTACGTGCAATGGTCGAACCGATACCTGATCCGATCTGCGCAATGGGACCCTCCACACCTCCGCTTCCACCGCTGCCCATGGTGAGTATGGAGGCGACCGCCTTGACTGCGGATACTCTTAGAGGTACTTTGCCGCCCTGCTGGTGGAAAGATTTGGCCACTGCATCTATACCGTGACCTTCCGCTTCAGGGGCAAGTTTGTAGACCACAACGCCGCTGAGAAAAGCTCCCGTAGCCGGCAGTATGAATGCCCAGTAGCCGGGCAGGGAAAAAAGAAAATCCGTCAGACCGTGAAGCGCTTTGTAGAACACCACAGCGGACAAACCGGTCAGAAGCCCGATAATACACGCGGTGACTATCATGCGCCACTTGATAGGCAGTTTCAAGAACAGATCGTCCCTGAAACGGAACAAGCCGAAACGTGCTATGCGGATCGGGTGCTGAAGTATGTCGGGTTTCTTTTTCTGCTGCATCGGAGTATGTGAAAAGAGTGACTAACTTAAAGAAGGCATAAAATAGAAAATGCCGTTTCCGTATGCATCACCCTGTTATGAGTCATATCTCCCAGTGAGCAACCGCAGACAGATCAGGTTAACAAGCGATTTTTGTATTAACATGAGGGGCTACGCTGAAGGTCACCAAAAATGGCCGCCCTGGAAACAGGACGGCCCGGCAGTTCATATGGAGAAACTGAAAATTACTCTTGTTCTTCCTTGCGCAGTCTGAAGACCACCGCTCCAAGCGGCGGCAGGGTGACCTGGACCGACTGGTTCTGATTGTGCCAGGGTTCGTCAGCTGTGGCGACTCCGCCGGCATTCCCGACCCCGCTTCCTCCGTATTCCTGAGCATCACTGTTGAAAATCTCCTCCCAGAAACCAGCAAGAGGAACACCCACCTTGTAATCATGTCTGGGGGAGGGAGTGTAGTTGAGCATCACCAGTATGCGGTCGAAATCATCGGGTCCCTTACGTATGAATCCCAGAACGCTCTGTTCCCAGTCATTGCAGTCGATCCACTCGAATCCCTTGGGATCGAAATCGTAATAGTGAAGGGTCTGGTTCTGTGAATAGATTCTGTTGAGGTCGCTCACCAGTTTCTGTACCCCGTTGTGGCGTTCCCACTGTGTAAGCTCCCAGTCCAGACTCTTTTCGTGAGCCCACTCCACCCACTGGGCGAATTCTCCCCCCATGAAAAGCAGCTTTTTCCCGGGATGGCAGAACTGATAGCTGAGCAGAAGCCGCAGATTCGCCAGTTTCTGCCAGTCGTCCCCCGGCATCTTGTTAACAAGAGAATTCTTCCCGTGCACCACTTCATCATGTGAAAGGGGGAGAACATAGTTTTCAGTGAACGCGTAAAGCATGCTGAAAGTGAGTTCGCTGTGATGATATTTGCGGTATATGGGATCTTTACTCATGTAAAGCAGGGTGTCGTGCATCCAGCCCATATTCCATTTCATTCCGAAACCCAGACCGCCAACATAATTGGGGCGGCTCACCATCGGCCAGGCTGTCGACTCTTCCGCGATAGTCTGCACATCGGGAAATTCCTTGTATATCTCCTCGTTCATTTTCTTGAGAAACGCAATCGCCTCGAGATTCTCCCTTCCGCCGAAATGGTTGGGGATCCACTCCCCGTCCTTGCGTGAGTAGTCCAGGTAAAGCATCGATGCCACCGCATCGACCCGCAGGCCGTCGGCATGATACTTCTCAAGCCAGAAAATTGCACTGCTGAGCAGAAATGCCTGCACTTCGTGCCGTCCGTAGTTGAAAATGTAGCTCTTCCAGTCCGGATGAAACCCTTTTTTGGGATCAGCATGCTCATACAGGTTGGTTCCGTCGTAGTAGGCCAACCCATGCTCGTCACCGGGGAAATGAGAGGGCACCCAGTCAAGAATGACGCCGATATCATTCTGGTGAAGGTAGTCGATGAGGTACATGAAATCCTGAGGAGTGCCGAATCTGCTCGTGGGAGCGAAATATCCGGTTGTCTGATATCCCCAGGAACCACCGAACGGGTGTTCCATAACGGGAAGGAATTCAACGTGAGTGAAGCCGAGTTCCTTTACATATTTAGTCAGTTCAGGAGCAAGCTCTCTGTAGCTGAGCCAGTCATCCTCCTTATCGCCTTTGTGTTTCCAGGATCCAAGGTGCACCTCGTAAATGGACATGGGAGCGTTGAGGCTGTTTTTCGTTTTCCGCTTTTCCATCCACTCCCTGTCATTCCACTCGTAGTCGAGATTCCACACGATGGGTGATGTTGCAGGGGGCTGCTCCCAACGGACTGCAAAAGGATCACCTTTATTAGCAGTGTAGGCGCCGGTGTTGGAATCGATATGAAATTTGTAGAGAGTACCCTCCTCCATGCCGGGAATGAAACCTTCCCAGATACCGGAGCTGTCCCAGCGGGACGTGAGAGGGTGGGACTTGGGGTCCCAGGAGTTGAAATCACCGACAACAGAAACGGTTTTGGCATTGGGTGCCCAGACGGCGAAATAGGTTCCCTTCACCTTGTCGACTGTAATTACATGAGCCCCCAGCTTTTCGAAGAGCCTGAAATGATTACCTTCTCTGAACAGATAGACGTCGTAATCGGTCAGCAGCGTCACCCCGCTCTGAACCTTCTCAACCTTGCGTGTTGTAAGTGGTTTCATCAACTTCTCCCTTCAAGGACTTGGAGCCTTCTCTGTCGGGGTTTTCGGGTGAACCGGACAGAGATGTTTTATTCTTTATGTTGTGGAATAAATGCACCTTTGCGACTATTCCAACGGAACTCTACTTTTTGAAAAAACCGACCTGAAACTTCTGAGATTTCCCCTAAACGGCGGGAAGAGGTCCTGACTATCACCTCCCCAGGTAGTCCGAATCGGAGCAAAAACCTGTCCAATACATCTTACCTTTATTAGAATATAGTTCCGGAGCGAAGTGAAAGTGCAGAAGTTTCCCATATTTCTATTCCATAATACGATCGAACGCTTGTGCCGGTGTTATATTTATATTCATCGTACCAAAGCCGTTTGGAGCGACATTCTGCCTTCAGAATTCTGACACTGATCGAAGGTGATCCAATGCGAAAAACAATTTATCTACTGGTTTTGATCTTATCTTTTTTCATTCCCGGGTGCAGCAATCCTGAAAAGAAGCTCAAAGAGGCTTTTGTTGCGGAGAATTCCGCCGAATTCAAGAAAGCCGCTGAAATTTATGCCTCCATATGCAGAGACGTAGCAGTTCCTGTCAAGCTTCCCGATGCGCAGAAGGGCAAAATACTCGAGCCCTCCGTCTGGATGAGTGCAGTGGAGAAGTATATGAACCACCTCTCAAAACCGACAGACTCATCCAGCAACCAGCTTTCCGCCGCACTGCTTGGTCTGCTACGGTGCATGGAGAATGTGGAATCCGAGAATTCTTTCCGCCTGTCACCAAACAGACTCCTGCAACCTGCCGCGTTCCAGAAGTACTGGAACACCGTGTTCACTCCTCCCCCTCCCGGGGCCGCGGACTGGAACAGTCTGATTGCCAGAGCCAGAGACAAGGATTTCTCCATACTGCAGATATCATCGAAAAAGAATTATTTCTATGAATTCAGTATCATAAACCGCTCCACATCCAAACGTGTGGAGATTTCTCTCTACCCGGAGAGCGAACAGTACGTGCCGCTTGCGCCGGGAGAATACATGATTCTCTGCAGAAGCTCGGTGATGTTCCAGGGGGGGGAGGAATGGAAATCATCCACTTCCGCACTCGCCATCACCGTTCCTGCCAGACCGTCTCTTCTTTCCCTGGCAGTTCGGACCCGTATTCCGCGCCGCCGGAACAATTAAAACAGAAAGAATGCTCCGCCCCCTGGGAGTTATACCTAAGCTAGCATTGGCGGAGCACTCTCGCTGAGTTTTCCTCTCAGCTCACAAACGAAATGAAGAACGTGCTGCCGTCCCTGCGCACCAGCAGTAAAACCGCTTGACCTGTTTGCAGACTCTTGGCAAACTGCACGAATTCCTTTTCGTTTTTCAGTGCATCGACAGTGCCGTTCTGACTGTGGGCCTCCAGGATTATGTCCCCCGGCACCAGCTCCGACCTGCTGTCAGCCAGTGAAGGGTCAACCTTCACCACCAGAACCCCCTCGATCTCCTTTGGAATGTTGTACCGGTTGCGGGCATCCTCAGTGATTGTGCTCACCTCTATTCCGGTTCTGTTCTGGTCCTCACCCTTCTGAGGATAGGCAGAAGGCGTATTCTCCTCCTCTTCCTCCGGGGATGGTTCGGGAATCTTCTCCTGGGTTCTTTCCGAGACCATGAGGCTGAGGTTCATTTTTTTACCGTTGCGCATTATTTCTATGGGAACTTTCTTCCCTGGTGTGAGGGCTGCCACAATGTTGCGCAGATCATTTGAACTGAGGACCGGTTTGCCGTCTATGGACAGAATCACATCGCCGCGGCGGATGCCCGCTTTTTCGGCCGGCTGCCCCCTGAAGACATCGGAAACCAGAACTCCGGCACTGCCGTAATCAAGCCCCAGCGCTTCCCGGGCGGTGGATGAGAGGTTCTGAATCGATATGCCCATCCACCCACGGGTCACCTCCCCCTCGTATATCAGCTCCTCCATGACCTGTTTGGCCATGTTTATAGGAATGGCGAAACCGATTCCGATGAAGCCCCCAGTTTGTGAATAGATAAGAGTGTTGATAGCGACAAGTTCACCGTATACATTAACCAGCGCACCCCCGCTGTTGCCGGGATTGATCGCCGCATCGGTCTGGATGAAATTCTGATACGTGGTGAGATCTTCCACCTGCCTTCCCATTGCGGAAACGATTCCGGCGGTGACGGTGGAGGTGAGGCTGAAGGGGTTTCCCACTGCCGCCACCCAATCGCCCGGCTTGAGCGAATCACTGTTGCCCAGATAGGCCACGGGGAGATCATCGGGAATGTCGCCCACGATTTTAAGCACGGCCACATCGCTCAGGGAGTCGATTCCGGTGACTTCCGTTTTGAAGGTGCGGTCGTTGGCCATGCGGATTTCAATTTCAGAAGCTCCCGCGATCACATGATAATTGGTAAGGATGTACCCCTCTTCTGAAACGATTACCCCTGATCCCAGACCCTGGCTGCGCCGTTCCCGTTTTTCCATGGGCTGACCGTCCTCATCGGTCCTCCCGCGCGGCCCGAAAAAGAAGTCAAGCCCCGGATCCTCATCAAACTGACGGTAAAAGGGGTTTTTATAGAACAGCACCGTGTCGACCTTGGTGGGGATAACGGAAACCACACAGGGCACCACCCGCTCGGCTATACGCACGAAAATGCTTCTGAACCGCTCGATGTCTTCCAGATTCTCCGTTAGGGGCCTCTGGGTGGCACCGAAGGTCACACTGCCCCTTTTGGGGCGGGATTCGGATTTCTGCTGAGCGTAGGTGCAGCTGCTGTGGAGCAGAACAAAGGTGATGATGACAAGCAGCAAGGGCGGAAATACCAGTTTCTTTTTCATTGTAAGCTCTCCTCTCAAGTCAGGCGGGCCGCTTATTCGCATTCGAAGGGTCTAAAGTTCAAATGACGTGCCAAAAGTGCACTGGCACAGCTGTTGCCTCTGTTATCATGACGGTATGAGGAATTGTGTCAGTTGCTCGATCGGAGGAGCTATGAAATCCATTTTTGCAGTGTTTTCGGAGATCGACCGGGCCAGAGATGCGGTCGATGAACTAATAGATGATGGTTACAAACAGGAACAAATGAATTCGGTCGTACAGGAGGGGACTGCCAAATCCTTTTTGGATGTCAACCGCCCTGAGATGAAGGTGGAGATGACAGATGCACTGGGCGGAAGACGCGTGAGGGGGCTTGATGCACTGTTCGGAGGCCAGCAGGCCGTATTCACACCCGATACCGGAAAAGTGCTGGCCGCCGGCCCAGCCGCCACCATCATGGCGAAAGCCTCCGGGGGAACCGGTACCGCCGCCCAGGGCCTGGAGGATGCACTCAGAACATTTGCGGTTCCGGACAACACAGCCCACACCTATCAGCAGAAGGTCTCCGGAGGAAGTCTTCTATTCTGGATGAGAGTCGAGGATGAAGAGGTGTATGAGGCGGTGTCGGTGATGAAGAGTCATCAGGGTGCCGATATTCTTACCCTTCAATGATCTGAAGACCCGTTGATACGCCATGGC
>JBKHHW010000031.1:0-25590 GCA_046538945.1 Chitinispirillaceae bacterium
AGTTTGTTGGATATTTTCCTCCCCCCAACACTCATAATCACTTTGTAGAGTCCGTTGGCAACCGGCCTGCTGTCCTGACCGCTTCCATCCCACATCAATTCGTACGTTCCACCGGTTCTGTGTTCCTTCTGAAGACTGCGCACCAGTCTGCCCCGTGTGGTGTAGATTGCAAATCTGACCAGATTAGTCCTCTTCAGCAGTTCCGAAGGCAAACTGTAGCTGATTTTCACTCCCTGTCTGGACTTGTCCATACCTCCCTGGAGGGCAAGAGTCTTGACCGCGGCAGAAGCTCTGTTCTGAGGCGTCACTGCAGGGGTTATGGGAGAGGAGAGTGTCAGCGGGTGAGGATACCTGTAGGGGACGTATTCCTCGCAGGCGCTCAGAAAATAATCCCGATTGAGCTTCACCGTCTGTGGATGACGGTTGTAGACCTCCGCCTCATCGCCGTTATAGGTATTGTTCCAGATGTGGAGCTGTCTGATCTGGTCCACACAGGGATAATTGCTGCAGCTTCCATCCCGCCCCTCGTACAGAAGGTGAATGGGAGAAACCAGACTTCCCTCCATCACATTGTTGAAAACCACCCCGTCTCCACCTCTGAAATTCATTCCGGCCCAGCGGTGACCGATCTGGAAATGATTTTCGTACACTTCGTAGCTTCTGCTGCCCCGTGGCCAGTAGAACTTGTTCCCATGAGCATCCACCACATTTCCATTTATGTGTCCGTCCTTCACCCGGTTGTAACGGAACACATACCGGGAACCATTGTTGGAGGCGATATGATGAACTCTGGTGGGATCATCCACATGAATCTGCTCAAAATAATTGTCCTCCACATATACTGCTTCCTTGCTTCCCAGAGTCAGAGGCCGCTCCCAGGCAGCATCACCGTCTCCGAAAATCACCACCGCTGTGGGTTCGTTGTCGATAAAAGTATTGTGATCGATCACTCCTCTGGTATTTCCGTGAATTTCAATAGCCCTGTCATTGAGCCGTATGAAAGAGTTGTCATAAATACGGAAATCCTTGCAGTGATTGGTAAGTTTTATGCCTCTGGACATGGTGGGTGAAATTCCCTCGATGGTTAGACCCGTTAGCACAAAGCGTTCACCATTCGAGCAGTTCACGTTGAACATCCAGGAACTGCTTGAGTGGGTTCTGCGCAGAGTCGTCTTGTCGCGCCCCGCGCCCATGATAGTAATACCCCCCGGAACCGAAACGCCATTGTTGAAAACGAAATTACCGGCAGGAATTTTGACCGTATCCCCTATCCGGGCATCGTTCAGAGCCGTCTGCACATCAGTGCGAGAGCCGCTCCGGGCATTCACTATCCTTGCCTGTGAAGAGAAAGCCGTAACCAGCAAAATAAGAATCATCCATTTGAAACGCATACTAAATACTACTCCTTTTTTCCGGCGTGCACTGCTCCCCCATGTCAATTGCGGCGACAATTAGATCCTAACGCTGCCACCTTTCAACAGCTAAACAGGTGAATTTCCATTTGAGCCGGAATTTTTATCTGTTCGAAGCCATGAAAACTACAGACTTCCGAAAGCGTTGCAGAAGAAGAACTGCTCTAAGAGAAACTGCAAAAAACTCCGCCTGCCCCGTTTCTCTGCTTCAATAAAGCTGTAGTGAACCACTGAAACTAAAACTACCACTAACTCTCAAGAATAGACCAATGTCTCTATTGCTGGACTACATCTCTTCTCCTTTCTCCATCTACTCATCAGCCCTGAGTGGATGAGGATAAGTGTAAGGTTCGTAATCCGGACGCTTCAACAGCCAGTAGTCCCTGTTCTTCTTGAGAACGTTCTCATGGCGCACGTACAGCCGGACTTCCTGACCATTATAGGTGTTATTCCAAATATACAACTCCCGTATCTGATCTTCGCAAGGATATGTGCAGTTCCCGTCACCATTTCTACCCTCGTGCATCAGATGAATGGGTGAAACGAAACTGCCCATGAACCTGTTATCAAATATAACACCATCACCACCCCGGATGTTAATTCCTGCCCACCTGTGCACAGCGGTGACCGTATTGCCGTATATTTCGTAGCTCCTGCTACCTCTCTCCCAACCGAATTTGTTCCCGTGAGCATCAATTGAATGAGAGGCCATCTTTCCGTCCTGGATTTTATTGTACCTGAAAACGTATCTCGATCCATTGTTCGAAGCGATGTGATGTGCGCTGTGTTTATTGGGGATGCTGCTCTGTGAAAAGAAATTGTCCTCGACATACACCGCGTCTTCAGTGCCCAGAGAAAGCTCCACGTTCCATTCCTGGTTTCCCCTGCCGTATACAACTACTGCAGTGGGCCAGTTGTCGATGAAGGTGTTCTGGCAGATGACCCCCCTGCCGCCATCTCTGATCTCGATCGCTCGCTTCGACAAATTCTCAAACCTGCAGTTGTCGATCATGAAATCGACTGCTCCGTTGTGTATGAAAATTCCCGGGGTGGTGCTGTGGCGGCTTCCCTCGAATGAAACAGCTGATATTCTGAATGGAAATCTGTGGTAACCGTCGATACGGAAAAACCACGAGTTTTTACTGGAATTTTTGGCTCTGCGGAAGATTGTCTTGTTTCTGCCCGCCCCCAGTAAGATAATTCCCTTGGGAATATCCACTTCACCTGAAAAAAAATATTCCCCGGCAGGAATTTTGACCGTATCCAGATTTTTACATTTGTTCACAGCCAGCTGAATATCGCTATCGGTACTGCCCGACACCACAAAAGTTGCACAATCAGCAGAAATAATTCCAAGAAGAACAAGAATCGCAATCTTTTTCATCCTTTTCCCCTCTGTATAGATGGCATAAATCGGTTAGTCGGTGTTTTTTTCTTGCGCTTTCTTCTTCTTACCCGGCCTGAACAGCATCAGAAGGTTCCAGTTGTCCTTAAGAGGCTTAAAACTGCCGTACAGGGCCACAACTGAAGAGAGGTACAGTGCCGCAAACAGCACAGATGCAACGGCGAGCCGGAAAAACACCTGCATCGAACCCAAAAACATTGCAGCATACCAGGTGAGCACGCCCGCAATGGCGGCGGCCGCAAAATATCTCCAAACACCTGAGACAAGTTCCCGCGTTGAAAGCTTCACCGGCCGTCCTGCATAGAGAAGCGCCGGGCAGGTCAGCAGATACAGGCTGATTGTGTAGCCGGCGGCCACTCCCAATGTTCCGAAAGGTAGACCCGCCACAAAAAAGAGTCCCATAATAGCCGATCCAACAACGCCCCACCAGAACCATCTGTCCGATCTTCCCAACGAGATGTGAAGCCAGCCCTGAGTGGCATACATGATCTGCATCCCGGCCCCCAGCCCCAGCACCGAAAATATCTCTGCAGCCTTGTCCCACTGAGGCCCCAGAAGAAGCAGTATGATATCATCCCCCAAGGCGGCCAGAAATGTGCTCATCGGCATACCCACGAAAGAAAGAAGGGAAATGGCCCTGATGAAATAAGCCCGGTACTTTTCAGGATCATTTCTCAGCTTGGTGAGAGTAGTGACCGCAACGCTCTGAAGCGGTATCGAGAACTGATTGACCGGAAGGACAAAAAGGTGATAAGCCTTGTGGTAGAATCCAAGTGCAACCGGCCCCCTGGCCCATCCTATAAGCGCTTTATCCAGGTTACGGGCGAAATAGTTCACCAGATAAAAACCCATGGTGTTGGCACCAAAACGGATCAATCCCCTTACTTCTGAACCGCGTACGGGCATTCCCGGCCTCCAGGTGCAGAACAGCCACATTCCGGCAAAATTTATAACCGAAAGCGCTACCGGTCTGGCAACCAGTGCCCAGTAACCGAAACCGCCCAGAGCCATCGCCACCGCCACGGAAATGCTCCCCAAGGCAGCGGCGATTTCAATTTTGGCGATGTCGGAGAACTGCATGTTACGTCTGAGAAGGGCAAGGTGCTGAGTTGAAAACCCCGCGAAAATAAACGATAGTGAGGAAACGGCAATAATCAGCTGCAGTTTGGGCTCGTCGTAGAACCTGGCGACCAGAGGCGAAATGGCGACAATCAACAGCAGAATAACAACAGAAAAAAGCACATTTATCCAAAAAAGAGTGCTTACCTGCTTGTGATTTATCTTCGGACTCTGAACCGTGGCATCCGAAAGGCCCAGATCCTTGAAGAGGACAAAAAATCCGGTAATCGTAAGTACCATCGCAAGCAGACCGAAATCCTCTGGAGACAGAATCCTGGCCAGAACAATGGTTCCGACCGTATGCACCAAAAAATTGACCGCGCGGGCGAAGACGACTTTACCGCCACCTTTCACCGCGCGGGATTTCAGACTACCCTTCAGATGCTCCGTCTCGAAATATCTGTTTTCACTCTGCTTCTGGCCTGTACCGCTACGGCTGCTCAGCAGAGTTTGATCCATGCCTGATTCACCCGAGTTTTGAGGCAAGATGCACCAGTCCTTTGTACATTGTGGCTTGTCCCCAATGCAGCATGGGAGTTTTCGCTTTGATTCCCGGAAGCTGACGGAAGTAGAAATAACCTGCCCTGTCCTGCATATTGTTTATGGTCCAGGTTGCCACCTTCACACTCAGATCCAGTGATTCCGCATCCTCTTCCGAAAAGTAGGCCAGAGTGTCGATAGCCTGACTGGCGCACTGAATATCCACCGGGTACACCCGGTTGTGATAATACTTCGGCCTGCCGCTCTTCTCGAAAAAATTGTTCTTGAAGTATTCGAAGCCTTTTTTCAGATGATCCCTGTAGTCCTTGTCCCCCGTGCAGTCATTGTAACACTTGAGACTGTCCAGGTTATAAGCTGTGTGGAAATTGTCAATCCAGTGAGTGTTTTCACCCTCGCCATACCACCAGGAACCGTCGCTGCGCTGTCGTGAACAGCTGTACTCCATTGCCGATTTTGCCACTTTGAGCATTGATTTGTCGCCGGTAATGCTTGCGGTGCGGGCAAGCATGGCCGCACCCAGCATATTTGAATTATGAATCGAACTCTGGGTGTAGGCCACATAACTGAGACAATCCCCCCTGGGAGTCTTCTCCCGGGGAAGGTCAAGAATCCATCCGCATATGCTCTTGGCGATTTCCAGAAATCGTCTCTCCCCCGTTTCCTCATAGGTATCAAGAAACGCCTGCCCTATGAGGCTGGACCACACGATTATGGGTTCGTGCCTGGGGAGGCGCCCGGCGCGGCTGGTGAAATCGAAATGGTTGCCCCAGCTGTGCTTTTCATATCCTGGGGCTTTGTTCTTGTCCAGCCAATCAAGGCAGGAAACCGCCTTTTGTATGTAGAGTGGATCGTTGTTGGTCCTGTACCTCCTCACATACCCCCAGGCCATGTATCCTCGTCCCTTGGTGGAATCCTTGCGGCTCACTCCCAGAACAGGCCTGAGATTCACCGGACTCTGACGCACAAGCTGCTGAAGCAGCCTCTCGGCAAACACATTGCCCATAGTAAGTGGTTTTACAACTGAGGACAAGCCGTCGAAGGGTTCGTACCCCCTGTAGTTCTGCTTTTCCACCCACTTCTCCACCCTGTCGACACTGGTTTCAATTATTGCTTTTGTCGTGTTCACGGCGTCCTCCACTTAAGTAGTTGCACTTTGAGTTTTGCTGTATGCTGACTTTCTGTTCCTATTCCAAACCTTTCCGACAATGGACCTTAGACGCCTCATCTGCTCGGCTCTGTGAAACTGTATCAGATCATTTGAAAGCGGACGCTCCATCCGGGTAACCACCCCGTTCATGTAACCAAGAAACAGGAAAACACCTCCCATCAGATAAGGCGGACGGGTCATCTGAAAACAGCACCTGAAAAGCTGCCACAGCGGGTGTCCTCCCAGATAATAGTCCTTCACCCCGTGACGGTAACGGGACATGAGAAGACCGCCGTTTCCGGTGCCCATGGAGCGGTGATGGCGAAATACTTTGTCGGTAAAGGTTCGGGTCTGCCATCCCATCATGCGCGCGGTGGTGACCGCAGCCCAGTCTATACCGCCACCCTTTATGGGAGTGTAGCCGCCGATCTGTTCAAAGCACTCTCTGCGGAACAGTTGACAGGCTCCGGAAACATGGCTCTGGTCCATGTAGTCGTGGTCATACACCAGTTTCTCCCCCTCCACAAAAGGGGTACCAATCACTCCCAACTGCCGGTTGTTCTGGAATTTATCCAACAGATACTCGAAATAGTCTGGGTCGAAGGAAATATCCGCATCCAGGTTGCCTATAACATCGTATTTACACCCTACAAGCCTGCTGTAGCCGGCATTGAAAGAATGCACTTTAGCCGCAAACTGCCTGTCCAGATGTTCGGGCATGTTCACCAGCTCAATCCAGTCATGTCTGCGGGTGTATCGCTGCACAATCTCTCCGGTTCTGTCTGCGGACCCGTCGTTTACAATTACCCAACGTTTGGGCAATACTGTCTGGGCCAACACGGACTGAATCGTCTTTTCAATGAAATCCTCTTCATTTCGAGCCGGAGTAACCAGCACGTACTTGAGATCCTTCCACCTCAGCTCCATCGCTTTCCCCTTTCCAAAACCTATTTTCAGCTGCACGCGACAGCGCCATAATCAAGAAACGACATCCTGTCTCAAGATACCCTGTTGCAAGTAACATGCCTTGCCTTCACAGGCCCCTCTCATGCATTCTCATCAACTTCACCCTCCGGCTCCAGATCCCCCTCTTCTTCAGAAGAAGACTGCTGCATAGCCTCAGTCTCCCGCCGCGATTCAGGATCGTTCATGGCCATGATCAGAAAGGTGAACCAGAGAAGAGACGTGGGCTTGGCGAAACTGCTTTCGGCTATGTTGTAGATCACCACCATGAGAATGATCACCAGACGGAACTTGCCGAATTCACTTCCCCGGGAAATCTCCCGGAAGCTGCTCCTGATTCCCCATAGCACCAGCATTACGACCAGAAAAAGGCCTATGAATCCAATATCCACGAACACATCGATATAGCCGTTGTGAGCCTGGGCCGGATGCCAGTTGAAGATATCCCAGAGATTATGGGAGAAATCCCCCAGCCAGAAATTCCCGTACCCCGACCCCAGAAACGGATGCTGCATTCCGATTCTTATCACCTCAACCCACAAATCGGTTCTTCCGGTCAGTGTAGCATCCCGCCCCGTTGTGCTGAGCACCAGTTCGAAAATGGAAGTGTGAAGGAAGAATTCTAGAATGACCTCCCCGATGAATGCCGTAACCAGAACGGAGCAGAATCCCACCACAAGTACCTTGGCGTTTTTCAGACGCGAAAGGGCAACAAACATCGCTGTGCCTGTCAGAAAGACCAGAATTGAGGTTTTGCTGCTTGCGGT
Organism: Chitinispirillaceae bacterium; assembly: GCA_046538945.1. Lineage (GTDB taxonomy): Bacteria > Fibrobacterota > Chitinivibrionia > Chitinivibrionales > Chitinispirillaceae > JAEZKC01. Next base: position 7,315 of record JBKHHW010000031.1, read on the forward strand.
CCCCGAGCCGCCAAGAAGCCATAAGGCCCCGATAACTATCGGAATGTCGAAATAGCTCCATTTTCTGCGCAGGAATTGCCACACGAAAAACAGCAGACTGAGAGTGACCAGCTGGCCCAGACTATTCTTATGCGTGGTCACTCCTACCCACATCTCCATGTCACCGGTAAAGTCATAAGCCACACCTATCTCACGGAAGTACTTTACAAGCATAACAGAAAGCGGAACCAGAACGTATGCGAACCTGCGCACCATCCAGTTGTAGGCGGCCGGCACGTCAGATTCGGTTACCACCACCAGCACCATCAGTATATCTCCCAGAGCTCTGGCCCATCGCCTGATAGAGATGTCCGGAAAATCGGACCAGAGAAGACTGGAGAGCATATACACGAACAGCAGAACTACCCATATGTTGTGTCTGATGAAATAGATCAGATCGAAACGGCGCCACAACAATACCAGAACTCCCAGAAACTCCAGAGCCAGAAAAAAGTTGCGGTCGTAGGGATTTCCCGTCATGAAGTCGTCTGCAGCCATGGTCAACTGAGGATCCAACCAGTAGGCAAGGCTCCTCGAGCCGCACCTGAGCATCCAGAGCAGCGGAAGCCACATGGCCACAGACACTTTTTTCTTCTCTCCAAGCATCACTTACCCCTTAACCAAAGAATCGACAACTGAATGATACAAATGCTTTTTCACTTCCCAATTGTTCTCCTTCATGAATTTAAGGGAGTTGCGCACCAGCCTGGACCTGAGCTGACCGTTTGTTTTCACCCGCAGGATGCAGCTGACCAGATCATCCACATCCTCTGAACGGAAGAACTGAAGCTGACTGTTGTCGAAATAATGGGTGTGCACCAGCGTGTCTGATGCAACCACGGGAACACCCATAGCCATGAATTCAAGAATTTTGGTGCTGAACGCCTCATTCCCGAACGTTCTGCTGAGCTTTGGCTCCACTCCCATGTCCGCCTGGGCAATCACCTGCGGTAGACGCTCAATAGGCACAATTCCATTGAAAATCACTCTGTCCTCGAGTCCCAGTTCTCTGACCAGATTGAGAAAGTACTCCTCATCGGTTCCCTTGCCGTAGATCCGGAATTCCAGTTCGGGAATCTTCTTTTTGAGCCTATCCACAGCCCGGATGGCGGTTTCAAGCCCCTGGTGAATGCTGAGCGTCCCCGGATACACCATGACAAAGCGCTTGCGGGGGAAACGCTTCTGGCATGAGGGAACAAAAATGTGTGGATCGGGATAGTTCATCACCACGGAACACTTCCGCGGTGAAACCGATCTGGTGATCAGGCGCTGATGCCAGATGTGATTGGCCACTATCACATGATCGGAGAAGGCCATCGACAGCTTCTCCATCAGAACCAGAAGCTTGAACAGAACCGAATTATGACTGGTCTTGAATTTACTCGCAAACAGCTCCGGCACTATGTCGTGTATGTCCAGAACCACCTTGGCGCCCCCAAGCTTGGGTACCAGAGCAGCGAACACCTCGAAATCGGGAACCGAATGCACATGAACCAGATCATAACGCTTCTTCAGATGAAGTTTTGCCAGAAGCAATGCGGAACGGAACAGAAAAAGCAGAAGTTTCATGAGATAATCCACTTTCTTCTTTTCGTCGATGCAGCGCTTCTGGATTTTGTAGACATTCACTCCTGAAACCCGGGTGAAGGCCGGACTACCATCCTGACGCAGCACTACGGCATCAACCTCATCCCCCCTGCGTCTGAGCGATTCGGCATAACGTCTGACCCTGTTGTCACCTTCGTAGAATGTATAAGCCACCATGCAAACTCTCATGCGTATCTCCTCGCTGTCAAATCCCCCCCCCGCCCCCCGAATTCTGAATCGGACACCATGGTTCTTTTACAGAATCTGGCTATATCCCGGGGCAGAGCATGCCAATACTCTCCGTCGTAATTGTTTGCCACATAATTGAGAAAATGTTCGTAAATTTCGGCCCTGTACTGCTCTATACCGCACAGCTCCCCGCTGAAACACATATAATCCGGGTGAGTATTTATCAGTGCCATTCCACCCCGCTCCGCAATCCAGTCAAGCTTCCTTTTCCAGATCTCCGTGGAAGGTTCCTTCATCAGCACAAAAAGCGTGAAATCCTGAGGCAGAGTGTAGGGCATCTCCACATATGGCGCTCTTCCCCCGCCTCTTTGGACCAGAAAAGGAAAAATGGTGCCCACCGAATCGGGTTGAGGCTCGAAAGGATCGGTGTCGAAGGTGGAACAGTCATACTGCACATTCAACTCACGTATCCATTCCAGGTTGTGATGCATCGCCCCTGCACGGAACCCGCAGGCGTTCCACTCTTTGAGGTAGCGGTTTATCGCCGGAGCCCTCTGGCTGAACGTGCGGTAGTCGCTGAAGAGTTTTCCATCATGGTTGAAATCGTGCACCCCGACCTCGAAACCCTGCCTGAGCAGGAAATGGCGTAGATCCGGGGAAACCCGGTAACGTTCCGGAATCAGATTGAACGAGGAACGAAACCCCATGCCCTGCTCCATTCGAGCCACCTGATAGCACTTATCCTGCCCCGGATCTTGCTCCACATCATGAGTAAGCACCAGCGCAAACTTCCTGTTCCCCGGCCACCCGCTCCAGTTTGCCGGTGCAGCTCCAGATTGTGGATCAATAGGCCACACATGCGTAACCCCGTTCAGTTTGCGTCTGATAAGTTCCGAACGGAACATGATCTGATATCGACGGGGAATGAACGGTTTCAGATGATAATAGACTTTTCTCAACATCTCCAGCAACTCCGTTTTGGGTGTTTTCTTTCCCGGGCAAGGATCACCGGACCAGCTCCGATGACCTGCCGGTCCTTCTTTTTAAAAGGAATCCCTGCTGACAACAGCTTCTTTCGCCCCGCCGGCAGAAAAGAGATACTCTCCCAGAACCATGGCCACATACTCCTGCTGCTGAGCAGAAAGGCTGGGAAACATGGGCAGTGAAAGCAGATTTCTGCTCAGTCTCTCACTGACAGGAAAAGACCCCTCTTTGTAGCCGTGTATCGAATAGGCTTTCTGTAAATGAAGCGGCACCGGATAGTGAAGTCCCGTTCCGATTCCCCTGTCGTTAAGAAAACTGGCGGCATCGTCCCGGTTTTCAACCTGGATCACATACAGATGGTAAACCGAACGCGCCCAGAGGGGTTCATAAGGAAGAGAAATTCCTTCATGCTCACCCAGAAAATGAGCGTAGCGTGCAGCACACTCCCGGCGCTTCTCGTTCCAGCGGGGCAGATGACGAAGCTTTATCCCCAGAACTCCCGCCTGAAGAGAATCAAGCCGGCCGTTGTAGCCTTCCATGTCATGTATGTATTTGCGCACCTGTCCGTGATCCCTCAGCATGCGTACAGTGGAATCCACCCTGTCATTGTTGGTGGTCACCGCACCAGCCTCGCCGAAAGCGCCCAAATTCTTTCCCGGGTAGAAACTGAAAGCGGCAGCGTGTCCGATGGATCCGGCCTTGAGCCAGGTTTGGCTTTTCTGCGAGAAGTACTCCGCCCCGTGAGCCTGACAGGCATCCTCGATCACCACCAGTCTGTACTTCGCGGCGATCTCCATAATGGGATCCATGTCCGCAGTCTGCCCGTACAGATGCACCGGGATCACCGCTCTGACCGGCTTGTGGGTGATCTTGTTGAGGGTCGTGCCGCTGTCATCGATGTAACAGTGAGTCTCCAGATATTCCCTGAGCTTTTCCGGAGACAAGCTGGCAGTGCGCTCGTCGACATCCACGAAAACGGGTATGGCTCCGGCCTGGCTTATCGCCTCGGATGTGGCGATGAAGGTGTTGGGAACCGTGATTACCATGTCCCCCGCCTCGATTCCGCTGCCCAGGAGAGCGAAACGGAGCGCATCCGTACCGCTGCCCACGCCCACCGCATGCCTGCAGCCGCAGAACCTCGCGAACTCATCCTCGAATTGCTGCACCAGAGGACCTCCGATGAACTGCGCACTCTTCATACTCCCCCTGAACATCTCCATTATCTCCTCTTCCAGCTCCGAATGCATGGCCGAAAGATCCAGAAACGGTATCTTATTCATCGATCCTCCTTATAAATTTTGCCGGATTACCCGCAACGATAGTACCCGTATCCACACTTCTGAGCACAACGCTTCCCGCGCCCACTATAGCTCCTTCTCCAATTTCCACGCCACACATGATAGTGGCGCCCGAACCGATAGATGCCCCTCTTCTCACCACAGTGGGAACCATCTTCCAGTCCGCCTCCGTCTGCAGCTTCCCCTTCCCGTCTGTGGAACGGGGGTAACGGTCGTTTATGAACGTGACACCATGCCCGATAAAGCATTCATCCTCGATATTCACCCCTTCGCAGATGAAGGTGTGACTCTGGACCTTGCAGTTCTTTCCGATTTGCGCGTTTTTCTGTATTTCCACAAAGGGGCCGATTCTGCTGTTGTCCCCCACGGCGCAGCCGTAAAGGTTTATGAAATCCGCCAGACGCACATCCCTTCCCAGCTTCACATCCGGGGCTACCTGCACTTGCTCCATACCACCCTCCTCAATCCTGCTGATCCTCGATGGCCGCAAACGGAACGGACGGCGCGGACACCAGATTGTCTATACTCACCATTTTTCCGTCATTTCTGATTGACTGGTCGCAAGCCTCGAGCATCTGCACCACCTCAAGGCCCTGATAGGCATTGTTCAGAGGAGTCATATCGCGCTCGATGCTGTCGACAAAATGCTGACACTCAAGCTTGAGAGCCTCAGTCTGCTCTACTTTGGGCGCCCACATGTCTCCCGAACGGTAGCTTACCAGCAGATCGTAAATCCCCTGAGTACTCTTGACTTCCACTCCCTTGTCGTAGATCTTTATCTTGTCGTCGGCGATGACATCGTTCCAGACAAGCATCTTCTTCTCTCCGCCTATCAGTGTGGTGCGCACCTTCACAGGAGAAAGCCAGTTCACACTGAAGTGAGCAAGCTTGTTCGTCCCGAAATGAACCGTGACATAGGCTATGTCCTCCATGCTGTTTATGTGCGACCTGCCCCAGGCACTCAGAGCCACCGGCTTTTCGTTTATCAGGTAGCGCATTATGGAGAAATCGTGAGGTGCAAGGTCCCACACCACATTGACATCGTGCTGGAACAGACCCAGGTTGACCCGAATGGAATCATAATAATAGACATCACCCAGTTCTCCTCTTTCCATCAGTTTCTTAATGAGCCTCACCGCTCCGGTGAAGAGAAACGTGTGATCCACCATCACCTTAAGATTCTCCTTTTCGGAAATCTCGATAAGATCCAGAGCCTGCGCGCTGGTGACGGTGAACGGCTTCTCCACAAACACGTGCTTTCCGTTTTGAAGCGCCGCCTTGGCCAGGCCGTAATGAGTCGACACCGGGGTCACTATAGCCACCGCATCGATGTCCCCTGCCCCCAGAATGTCGCCACTGTCGCTGCAGAGCTTTATATCCGGATTGGAATCGCCGATTTTCCTGAGCACCTTCTGATTCTTGTCGCATACCGCCGTTACCTTTGCCCCTTCAACCGCATTGAAATTGCGCACGATATTGGGTCCCCAGTAACCGTAGCCGATCACTCCTATACGCAGCATGTTAAGTACCTCCCTCCAGTTGTAATCAATTCCGCCATGTGCGTGATTCGGTTCATGAAAACTTCGCCCCCCCCTCAGTAGGCTCCCTTGGCATTCACCAAAGCCAACGGGGTTCTGAAAATCAGTTTGAGATCGAGGAGAACATTTCTGGTGCGGCCGTACATGAGATCCATGCGCACCATGGTGTCGAAATTCGTTCTGCTTCTCCCCTCCACCTGCCAGATTCCGGTTATCCCCGGTTTAGTCTCAAGCAGCCTGAGCCTGTGCCAGATGTGGTAATCCTCTATTTCGTAGGGAATCGCCGGACGGGGCCCCACAAGAGACATATTACCCAGAAGTACATTGATAAACTGGGGAATCTCGTCCAAGCTCGTGCGGCGCAGAAAACGTCCCACTGGGGTTACCCGGGGATCATCGGTAATTTTGTAGACTTCCTCCTTTTGGGATTCTGAGTCTCCCCCCTCCTGTATGAGCTTGCGCACATACTCCCGGTGAATGGAATCATCTCCGTCAATGCGCATCGAACGAAATTTGTACAGGATGAATTTTCTGCCGTTAAGACCGATCCGTTCCTGACGGAAAAAGACCGGACCTCTTGAATCAAGTTTTATTAGAAGGGGCACGATCAGAAATACCGGAAGAAACAGGATAAAGCATCCGATGGTCCCCAGTATGTCGACCGTCCTTTTAAGAAAAAGCGACACCCGGACAGAAAGAGAACTGTTGTCCGTCTCCGGATAGAACTTCACCATCTGCTCCAGATTCTCCTGGGCTTTCCCTGCATCTCCCAGATCCTGATCCCGGGGAAAGCAGTAAAGACTGAACGATACCCGGTTCATCCGCTCATCTCCCAGAACATCACTCACATATCCTCTGACCTTCCCCAGCACCACGTCTCTGTTCTGCGCAGGAGTCTCGGTGAAGATGATTCCCACAGTCCTGCCCTGCTCATACCAGCCGCGCACGTCTATGTCCCTTGTGACCTCGCTGAGCGTCTCCACCATCTTGTGAATGGCGATGCGGTCGGAAATGTGCTCTTTTGACCCCTCGAGATGCTCAAGAGCGGCCGTGAGATCCAGAAGCATCAGCACAAAAGGTTTTCCGGAACGCTCCGTGCGTTTTCTTTCGCGTACTATCATCGAACGGAAATCCTTCTGCCTGTAAAACCCGTACGTCTCCGCCATGAGCTGCTCAAGAGTGTCTTTCTCTTTTCTGAGAGCTTCAGTGCCGGCCTTATTTATGTTTCTGAAAAACCCGGGGATTTTTCCGTTTTCCATACAAACCTCCCCTTTTTCCCTTCTGCTGATTGAAATTTCCGCGACGGAGAATCAGTCCGGCGGCCCTTATCATGAATCAATCAAATCGTTACTGTCTACCTTTAGATCACGCAAAAGGAATACCACCACCTTCCCGAGCTTGTAAATACTGGATTTAGGCGCTTATCCGGCCCCGTTTAGCGCTTAACAAACGATCAGCAAACAGTATCCCGGTTTCATGTGACCGGTTAAGTCAACATGACCCAAACAGACTCTTTAATCAAGATCTACGGAAAAGCTTTCCAGACCTCCCGAGCCGATTGTATTTTACCGTTTAATTATGGACACAAATCATGACCTGAACAGTGCCGAGAATCAATCCAGGCATCCGTTTCACTTCATAAACGGCAGCATCAATCTGCTGTTTCTGGATGACCAGCCGCTCATTCTGGACCTTCTTGAAACCATATTCGAACCCATCAGGCTCTACTCACTACACAAAGCCGCAACATCAAAGGAAGCGTTGCAACTGCTCTGCTCGGACACCAGGTTCCATGGCTGCGTGATGGATCTGGGGGTGAAGGATATCGACAATGATGAGTTCATGATCCTCAAACGCTTCGGCTCCAAAACATCCTTCGTAGTCCTGACCGGTTCCCAGTTTCCCTCCAAAGGCTTCGATGCCTACCGGCTGGGCGCCAAAGCTGTGGTTGAAAAGACCGGACACCTGGAGCAGTCCGCACTTCTTAAGACTGTCAACAGATACACCCTTGAAAACATCATAAATCCCCACTTTCACGAGCAAAGTGACGACACCACCTCGATTTCCACCAAAATCCTCTTCCAGAGCTCTCCGGACACCGTCACCCGCTGGGCACAGGAACTCGGAATCAGCGACAGACAACTGCGAAAGATCTGGAAGAGCTGCCTGGGTTTCAGCGCAAAAACCTCTCTTTTCACCTTCAATCTTTTCCAGCAGGCTTTTCTCTTCTATGAAAACATGCTGGATCAGAACACAGAGGAACCCTCCCCCGATTTTCTCCCCATCAGCCAGGATCAGTACAGAAGAATGGAGGAGTACTTCTATCTGCACAGAAGCTCCGTTCTGGAACACCTTGCCTGACCCTGCAAGAAGAGTTTAGAGAACACCTGAATAAAGTTAACCCAAAAGCTTGGTTCTGCCCCCAGACTGACCGCCCCGGCTCTGAAAACTGAAACTTCGGAATCACCTGTTCCGTCTTTCCGGAACGGATTCCTCTATTTTATGTACACGCACTCATCAACACCGACTTTCAGGAATCCAAACTATGGGAAATCCGGTCACAAACAACCACTTAAGTTCTCCGATCAATCAGTCTCTGATCGGCGGTTATCCAAATAATTTCTCCCCTTTCAAAAACAAGGAATGGGAACCCTCACTCAACAGTGTTTTCCTCAAAGTGCTCTACTCAGGAACCCTTCTTGAATTTTCTCCCGAGCGGCTCCATTGTTTCTGGAGCAAGCACCCTCTGACCTTCGGAGGCAGAACCTACCGGGGACAGGAATTGCTCGAATTCATCTGGACCAACAACACCACACTGCCCCTTAGCTATATTTCCGAAGTGGTACACAGCCTCGAAACGGAAGTTACAGGCTTCGGCAGCAGTATTGATAACTTTCTGGAAGGCATCCTATCCCGCCTGAACACCGGCTGCTTTATACCCTCTTCGAAAATCATGCAGGTTTCAAAACAGTTTTTCGAAGGGTTCATCCGCAGCGGAGACCAGCACACATATCTTCTCAGGTGCCTTCAGGATGTGAGCAGACATTTTGCGCCCGATACCCCTCATTGTCTTTTAAACACCCAGAAGGTAAACGGTCATACCATTAGCACAGTGCTTCTCATCCCCGACCGCCTTTTTCAGAACCGATACCCGGGGCTTGATCCCTATGTCTGGGTTGCTCGCATGATCAAAGCGGCACCTGTCAGCCTCGGACTGAGTCCCTTCGAATCAGTCCGAAACCTGAGTGATAATCGCCGAATTCATGAGATTCTGATCAATGGTGAAAAAGCTGAAATGGAAGGAAATCAATTCACACTCAACAATGAGGTTTACGGCAGAGTTGTAACGTTTGGGGATTTTTGTGCCAGACACTCACTCAAACTGTCCCACCTTGGTTTCGACGACTGTCACGTTCTGGAAGTCGATCGTGACTACTACTGTCTTCGGAGAAAACGGACGGTCCTCCATGCCGGATGCATCTACGGCGGGCCGGTCTATCTTTACACTGTCAGCCACCCAAGAAACGCTTCCAGACAGAAGGGTTTTCTTGTCAAGCTCATCGAGAACTCACGGAAAGAGAAACAGTTATGGCGGTTTCTTAATACAAAGCATAAAGAGCTTCTCAGAGAGGAACGTGTCGGACTTTCATTTCTGTTCGATTCGGATGAGCAGACACTTTCAGTCAACCGCAAGCATCTTCTGCGCGGTGTTCCGGCACGCATTCTTTCAAGCATGCTGCGGCAGTATGTGGAAGAGAACTGTTCCCAGTTCACCTACGGGGATTTTCTCCGGGACCGCGAAATCGTCACAGAACCCACCAACCCTAATCTTGCCATTCGGTTCAACAGAATTGCCACCACACTCAGCAGGAAGGCTCCTCAGATATGCCTCGCCAAGGAAGGCAGGGGGCGCCTGAGACTCAGGATGAGCTGCCGCGTTTCCTACAGCGAGCGGTAGAGTTTTGGGTAGTTAAGATCAAGGTGTATAGTATTTCAGATAGGTTCGGGAGAAAATTCCTGAGAAGAAAACCGGCAGCAGCCGTGTGGAAACCGGGTTCCCGGAGGTGCAGCGATTTTCGGTGCACCTCCGGGAACTGCGGATGATCACCCCAGAACCCTTACTGTCCCGTAAACCCCATCGTAGCCGCTTTTCAATGTGACCTGCCGGTTTCTTAGGCGTTCTACCCCTGCCGCAACTGAATCATCCGCCCTGAGAAGAGCTTCAAGGGGAATGTCCAGGAGAATGGCAAACTCGCTTCCCAGGCTCTGGAGCAGCTTTTCGTAACGTCTGGAAACCGTTTTGGTCGCACCTCCCTTTCCGGTCACTTCCGAAATAATGCTCTTGAGAGAGGTAAGGGAATGATAGGGTTTTTTGCTCTGATCCATCTCCAGCTGTTCTGAATCTGCCAGCTCGCATATTCGGTTAAGCACCCCGACAGTCACTTTCTTTCCGCACACGGGACAGATGCCCTTGTGTGCTCGGGTAGTCTGAGGATCCCAGCATATTCCGCAGGCTCGGTGTCCGTCCAGATGGTATTTGCCCTCTTCGGGAAAGTACTCGATAGTACCCCAGAGTCCTGTTCTTTTTCTGTCTCTAAGGGCGTTTACCATAGCCTCGAAAGACAGCTCGGTTTCAAAAACAGTTGCCTCGCGCCCCAGATTTTCGGGTGAATGGGCATCGGAGCTGGAGATCAGAGAATATCGGTCCAGAAAGGAACACTTCCAGTTCATAGCAGGATCTGAGGAAAGCCCGGTTTCGGCAGCAAACACATGTTCGGAAAGGTCTCTGTAACACTGTTCTATTGTATCGAAACCGGATTTGGAGCCGAGAACGGAAAACCAGGGGGTCCAGATGTGAGCCGGGAACAGAAACGCGTCGTTTCCCGCTTCAAGTACTACCTCAAGCAGATCACGGGAATCCAGACCGAGAATCGGCCTGCCGTCCGATCTTATGTTACCAATAGTGTCGAGTGCTGACTGGATTTTCTCCATAGTGGCGAAATCAGGGGCCGCAATAACATTGTGAACCTTTCTGACTGCACCCAGGGCTTTGTATATACAGCTGATTTCGGCAGTAAGCATGAAATACACATCCCCGCTCCATTTTCCGGACTCAGGAAGTGCATACTCCTTTTTCAGCCTGTAGAGCCCATTTCCAGCATCAGCGAGCATTTCTTTCAGTTCGTTCATCCAGCCGGGATGAACGGCATCACCGGTCCCCACCACTGTGATTCCCTTCTTTCTGGCCCACAAATCGAGCGAGGGCGGAGTGAGCTGAGAACTGGTTGCCATCGAAAAATGAGAGTGTATATGAAGATCGGCAATGTATTTCATCTGAATGTTTCCTATTGCTCTGATAATAATTACTGCTTAGAATCAGCTGCGGTTCTGATATCTACTCCGCTGTAGTAAGCTTTCAATATCTGCTCGAAACTCTGTCCGGAGCGGGCTCTGCCGATAGCTCCCACCTGGCACATACCAACCCCGTGCCCGTACCCGCTTCCACTTACTGTTATTTTGTTTCCGGTTTGTCTGATATCAAAGCGCGCCGAACGGAGAATCGGCCGTTTCTTTGTATTGCGCCTCATGAGAAATCTTATCCTGTCACCGCCGCTTGCGTAGGACCCGCTGCTGGTGACAATATCACATGATTGTACTCTCCCACACTGAAAACGATTTTTGATTTTGATACTTATCAATGCACCGCTGTATCGCTTTGGGAGTTTAGCCTCATAGGAATACTGTTCCATAATGGATGAAAGCAGATCTTTGCTCCAGGTTTCATTCCAGGAGAAAACACTCGACCAGCTGCAGAAGGCTTTACCCTCCGAATCCGTATCCTCGATTGATCGCAGGTAAGGGTACGTATCCATCCCCCACACATCCTCCACATTTGCAGTCTTTCCTCCGCAGGTGGAATGATAGAAGGCATTGATGATACTCTCATCGTAAACCATTATCATATCTTTAGTTGCCAGGACTGCCATATCCGATACCTGATGTTCTGCATTGGCTCCACCGTAGACCTGGTCGGAAACGGTAGGCAGAAGATCGAAGTTGTTGAGCACGTTTTCAGCCATTCTTTTGTACGTATAGGTGCGGGCTGCAACAGCCTGGGCTTTTGACGCCTCGATTTCAGCCCTTTTCAGACGACCAATTTCCAGAGGAACAACACCCCTGAGATAATCCTCCACTTCCAGAACATTAATCAGGGATATGCTCCGCTCTTTTTGGGCCGTCACAACCAGTGCTCCCCGGTAGCTGTTCTCCCCCAGTTCAAGCAGATGAGTCCCGCGGCTAACCGCAAGCGTGCAGGGCAGAGCAAGTTTTTTGTGAGCGTTATTGACAGTGGCTTTTACTGTTGTTTTGCCCCCCAGAGCCTCAAGCAGCATTCTTCCTCTGAAAGGAAACCGTTGTCCCGCTGAACGGATTTCCGCTTCAGATGAAGAGTAGATGACCGCCTGTTTCGTATTCTTTTTCAGCATGATTCTCACCGGTCGTTTCCGCACACTGTACGGAGGGTAACGTAGTGAGGGAACGGAAGGGACTTTTGTTCCAGATGCAGTTTCTTTATGAGCAGAATCCTGCCCGAAAAAAGCCCGGGCGAAATCGACTTCATTCGTTTTCACCCGCCGCTCGGGGATTCTGCTTGAAAGGGTATCGTTTTGAGTTTCGGAAATGGTTGCCGGAGGACTAGGAGTGAGGAATGGAGCAGAACATTGCGCCAGCAGCAAAGCGCAGGCGCAGGCTAGAAGACAACTAGCTCTTATGTGCTTTGTCCCGCTGTTCCCTGGAGATTTTTTTGAGCTTGCCGTTGAGCAGGCTTCTCTGTAGAGGTGAAACATGATCAATGAAGAGAATTCCGTTCAGATGATCGATCTCATGCTGCAGAGCCCTTGCCAGAAGCCCTTCGGCATTTTCGATCATGTAGGTTTCGCCCTTGGTATTCTGGGCCCTGACACTTACCCTTGAAGGTCTGGTCACCATAAGAGATATGCCCGGAATGCTCAGGCAGCCCTCATCGTAATCCTCCTTCTCTTCTGAAGAATATACTATTTCCGGATTGATCAGTACATACGGTTCATTCTCACCGCCGCTGGTATCTATAACAGCCAGTCTGACGGAGTGGCCCACTTGAGGAGCGGCGAGTCCCACACCGTCCTCTTCCCGCATGGCCTCCACCATATAATCGACAAACTCTGCCAATTCAGAATCGAATTTTTCTATATGCGATGCCGATTTTCTCAGTACCGGGTCACCATAAAAACGCAGTTCTAGCACTCTTACTTCTTCTCCTTATCCTTGTCGGCCTGTTTCTCGTTTCCCTCTGCAGTCAGTACGCTCGAGACGGCCGATTTGGTAACTTCCACCACTGTATTTTCTCCGATTTTGATGGAGTAGGTGGAGTCTTTTACATTCTGGATCACTCCCATGATTCCGCCGATGGTGAGGACTTTGTCTCCTTTTTTGAGAGCAGAGAGCATTTTCTGACGTTCTTTCTGCTTTTTCTGCTCGGGGCGGATCATTAAAAAGTAGATGATGACGAACATGGCGATCATGATGAAGATGAAGTTGCCGCCGAAAGGACTGGGCTGAGCAGGTTCGGGCTGTTCCTGTGCCAGGAGGGGCATGGCATTAATGATGATAAGAGAGATGGCCGGCAGCAAGTTACGGATCTGCATGGTTAAATCCTTTCTAAAGAAGGCGCTAGGAAAAAAGAGGTGATAAGGTTGTAAAATAAGTGCACCCCGGAGTTTTGTCAATGCGAATATCGGGCCAGCGCCCCGGAGGGGGCGGAGGTGCACCCGCGGTAGAGGTACAATCTAGAGGATTCAGAGCAGCAATGGGGCCGGGAGCAATTTCCCGCAGTTGCAGCTACTTTCCGTGCACCTCCGGGAGCAGTGCTCAGGTCCGTGAATTGCTTCATTAAAGGAGTCGTCCCGTTTTTTCGCATAACCGAAAAAAAGGATCACCCATGAGCACAAAACCAAGAGTCATCGTGCCCCACGCCTTCTATCAGATCCGTTCGGAAATCGTTTCAGACCTGGTCTTGTTCCCGGATAAAAAAGAGGAGGTCTACTTCCGCTCAAGACTTAAAACACTTCTTGAAGCCGCGGATTTCAAGTGCATAAGCATGACTCTGCATCCAAACCATTATCATCTGGTGGTCGAATCCAGCGAAACTACCGTATCCTGGTTCATGCGCACATTCAATTCTTCGATCGCAAAACACCTCAACAAGTACTACGAGCGGAAAGGAAAGGTATTCACCAAAAGATTTTCCTCAGCCATTCTGGATCCCCTTGACGGACTTGATGAAGTGGCCTGTCATGTGCACCTTAACCCAGTGAGAGCAAAGGCCTATCCTCCGGAAAAACCTCAGGAGTGGAACCGTAAATATAATGACTTCCTGATTCAGAAGAAGAACAGCAGAGATTATGAAGTGATAGTTGAAAAGGTCCGTGATGCGAACATGTGGGGAAGCAGATACCCGGATCCGCAGGTATGTGTGATCGGAACGCTCGCATTCGTGAAAAAGACTCTGAAACGGCACCAGCATCGCCTGGCGAAGATGAGAATCAATCGCATGAGAGAGTGCGGCAAGCTGATCGATTCACTGCGTGAGAGCTTGGAAGCTATGCTTTCAGAAAACTGCTCAGAATCAGATACCCCAAAGCCTCAAATTGAAGAACTTCTTGTATTTCTAGGTGTTTTCCAGATGGAAATTTCCGGAGCGGAACTGGGCCGGCATTTGGGAGTATCCCGGTCAACAGTATCCAGGATGATTTCACGCAAAACAGGGTATCCCCACAAGCAGGCGGAAATCCGGAAGACAATCCATACGTTTAGAAAGTTTTTTCAAAAAGCTGCCGTTTCTGTTCTATTCTGAATTTTGTAACAGAAGAATACCTCCAGATCATCCTTCATGAGTCCTGACCTTTATTGCACAACAGGTCTTGAATAATGTATCTGCGTTCCCGGGGAATCGTGCGTTCAAAGCAAGCCCTCTTTCATTCGGAGGCAGATACAGAAAATCGTTGAGAGCCTGTTCGAGTAATGTGATGCAGCCTGATTCAAACGCGCTAAATACCTGTCAGATAACGGGCTGTTCCTATGTTCCCGGAGGTGCACGGAGCTGGCTGCACCTCCGCACCCGAAAGTATGCAGCTTCTCAAAACGGGGTAACCGCCGCCAGCTCCCGCAGTTGCACGATTTTTCGTGCACCTCCGCCCCCCCCACCTCTGGAACAGCTCTTGCACTCCCTCTGTCTCAAACTCCCGCATCCAACCACAGCCAAAAGGATTCGACTTATGGCAGATAAAGAAACTGAACAGGAAAATGAAGCTCGGAAGGACCTCGCCAAAACCTACAACGCTTTCAAAGAATTCGAGGGGAAAAAATACACCGGAATGAAAATCGGAAGAGCACACAAGTGGTACTACGACCAGGGTGAGTGGAAAGAGAAGAAAATCACCCCTGATTTCTGGGAATTCGACTACGCGGTAACCAAAAGAAGGGCAGGTAAAGCCCCGGAAGGATCAGGCGTTCCTGTGGGAACCGAATACCACTGGTACATTTTGGCTCATCAGAATGTACGAAAACTGGATGCAAACACCTATACCACTTCCATGTCCGGCCTCAAATACAAGCTGGCCCACAAACGGGCCGGTTCGGAAAAATGGAGCTACACTGAAAAGACCCGGCGAAGACGTCTTATCGCCCTCCTTAAGGATCTGCTGACTCAGCTCGAGGATGAAGAATATCTGGAGAGCCGGGAAAATAAACCGACCCCTCGTAGGAAGGAGAAGGTAGAAGAAGAGAAAAGAGTTCTCCCAAGTGAGGTCGGTTTGGCAGAGAAAGAACCGGCAGAGCGGAACAAAAGAAAAAAAGCGGCCTGAATCGACCTTTTTTGTGAAGAGTGTTTTCCCGGGGTGCAAGGTAAACCGACGCACCTCCGGGACCGGCAGTATCATCGAAACGAAAATACCGATTCCTCTTACCCCCCCCACCGACTTCCCAAACGACAGTATTCGAATTGATTCAACTCATTACCGGAATTTCATTCCATACCACTTACGTTCCCCCTTTATTCTGTTAATGAGAATCAGTCCTCCCGATCCCGATATCTAAAAAGCAAAATTCCCGGAGGTGCACCAAAACCCGTGCACCTCCGGGAACCTGATATCCTTCGCTCAGCCAGGGGCAAAAAAAGGCCCGCTCATTCCCGCCTTTTCACCTCTCCCTCCCTTGCCCCCTCAGGGCCTCCTTACTGCAAGCTTCACCTTCTTTCTGGTAACCGTCTCCTCCTCCTCGACCACTATCATACCCAGGTAAACCCCCGTGCCCACATATCTCCCTTTGCGGTTGGTGCCGTTCCACTCGAACTGCGGAACACCGTCAACCATGGAGAACTCCGTACGAGGCACGACCACATTCCCCAGATTGTCGTAGATGACTATGGACACCTCGGGACTGAAAGCGATCCTCGTCCTGCCCAGAGGCACTATCCTAATCTTTACCTGTTTGTTTCTGGTGAATGGATTGGGTCCCGTCACGACTTTCCAGGTAACCGGTGTGCTCTTGATCACCAGAGGAACGCGACTGTTGTACCCGTTCTGCTGCCAGTTGGGGACAGTATCCCTTACAAACTCACCCGGGTTGATCCAGACCGAATCCCCGCCCGTCATCCGGTCAACACCCCTGATCTCGTTTATCAGAAAATTGACAGACCGGTTGTTGACCGACTCGGTCGACAGAGCCACCTCATACTCAACACCGTTCTGGATGAATCTAAGCGGTGTTTGATTTCCCGGCGGTGCAATCCGTTCGGAAAACGTGACCTCAAGCGTGTCGAGAAGAACCGTCTCCTCGTCATACGCCACAGCGGGATGATACACGGCGCGGACAACCACCGGGGCGGCACTGTCGGAAAGCTCGGCGGAGCGGACCTCGTTTTCAAAATTGGTGAATTCCACCATGGTGAACATTTTGCCGCTGGTTTCAACCTTCTCCAGCTCAACGAGGGTGTCGGGAAGAGCTATTCCTATAAGCGCCGTATCATTTACGCTCGGATAAGTACCCCTGAGACGTTCGAAGACAAATGAATTCCACTGAAGAGTCACCAGCATGCTGTCGGGGTTCACCCGCTTTTTGAATTGGATGTAAGCTGAATCCACAATACCGTCAGCGTTGTGATCCACATACCAACCTTCCACAATTTTGGGCGGACGAGGGATAAGTGGAACTGCAGGATTCTGCTGATGAGGCAGATTCTGAGCGAGGTCTGAAACGGTACCCCCTTCAGCTCCCGGTACCAGGCGAAGTGAATCGTACTCCACGGCCCTGAACCCGTCACCGGAAATAAAGGTCACGGTCACGACCGAATCGAATTCAGAGGTACTGTGGTTTGTCACCACATTCATCAGCACTGATTCTTCTGTCGCTTTTCTTTTAAGCTGAACCGTTTCTCCAATAAGCGAATTTCTGTCAACCCGCTCGGAGAAGTAGAGAATCGCTGTATCCTGAAGTGTTCCACCGTTTTCGTAGAGTACAGCCTTTGTGAGAATGGGGCCCACCCCGTCGGTGAACCCTCCCTGTTCGGTCTGGTTTTCTCCATCGGCAGTGAAAAACAGAGTCACATTCCCGCTGGGCATCGGATCTGCTTCCAGGCCGGAAGGAAGCGGCACAGTAAGAACACTGTCCTCCACGGTTATATCCGCAGCTTCATAAGTATAGGTGTTTCCCTTGTAGTCGACATTCACGCTCTGCAGAATCTGTCCTTCCTTGTAGGGTTCGCTCAGAACCACCATCACCGCGCCCGGTACAGCCTGTCCGGTGAGATCCACAGCCTCGGCGTGTGAAATGACCGGCCACAAAGGTCTTTCGTCGATACTGACCTGCAGAATACCGTCGGTATACGCGAACTCGGAGGAACCGTTCGAGGGAGTAAAGGTGATCATCTGATCCTGCACCACCTCGCTACCGCTGAGAAACACCTGTGCACGTCCTCCGGCCAGGTTCACGCTGGTGACTTCGTCTGTGCTTTGGGCAGAGCTGTAGAATTTGATCGAAGGATGGCTTGAGAGGATCGATAATGTAAGGTTCTCGTCGGTCACCTGCATTCCGGCACTGTCAACCATCATTATCCGTACAGGTTCTCGCCTTGATTGATATGCTCTCAAGGAATCCGAAGGAGAAAGCATTATGATCCGCGGGACAGGGGGTGTGGTGACCGTGTCCACCTCGATTGTCAGGTTGCGGTAGGCGCAGGCGCAGTCGGAACTGTTTTTGTTATGCCACCCTACAATTGTATAGGATGAAGGGCCGTAGGGAAGGTCTGTCAGCTGCCGTGCGAAGGAAACCGAATCCTGACGTCCTGATATGGGACTGTAGGAAACAGCCTCCCCGTTAAGTTCAACATGAGTGATATTACCTTCCGGAAAAGCCCATGTACGGCCCTCCACTGAGGTATGATTTGAATCCTGCTCGATAAAGGAAACAGGAGAAACCACAGGGGATGTGAGATCGAGCTTCACCGTTTTATATGTGAGCGGTTTGTTGTTCTCCCAGTCGGGCGGGTATCCGTACACGTGTTCGCCGTTATAGTAGGCGGTTATGTATTCGGTTTTCTGATAGGTGAC
>JBKHHW010000138.1:0-8257 GCA_046538945.1 Chitinispirillaceae bacterium
TTAAAGGACTTGGAAAAAAATGACAGAAAACGATTTATTCAGATCTGCACTTGTAGCCCTGATCGGACGCCCCAACAGCGGCAAATCCACCCTCATGAACTCGGTGCTGGAAGAACAGGTCTCGATTGTGACATCTCTGCCCCAGACCACCAGGCAGAACATAAAAGGGGTCTACACATCCGAAAACATGCAGCTTGTGTTCGTGGACACTCCCGGAATCCACAAAGGCAAGTACACCCTCAACGAGGTCATGCTCAAAGAGGCGATTTCAGTACTCAGCGACGGCGGGATCGATCTTATATGCTATCTGGTTGATCTGTCGAGAGATTTCGGTGAAGAAGAAAGTACGGTCGCCAGAATCGTATCCGGCGCACAGATCCCGGTACTGATCATATTCAACAAATCCGATCTGTGCCCCGATCCGCAGAACAGAGTCAACCAGTTCTTCCAGACCTTCCCCGAACTCAACGAAACAGCACATATCCAAATGTCGGCCATCTCCGCGGATGCTCAGAAATCATTTCTCAAAGCGGTCGACCCTTTCATTCCCCAAGGGCCTCAGTACTTCGACCAGGACTCTCTCACCGATGCCAGCATGCGTTTTCTGGCCGCCGAATTCATCCGCAAACAAATCATTCTCAACACCCGCGAGGAAGTGCCTCATGCCACCTACGTTGAAATCGAATCCTACAAGGAACTCCCTCAGGGTCACGAAATCAGCGCCACGATTCACGTGGAGACCCAGGGCCAGAAAGGCATCATAATCGGCAACAAAGGTGCTCTGATCACCAGAATCCGCAAAGCGGCCCGGAAGGAGATTCAAAACCTGGCGGGGGTGAAAGTGAACCTGTCCTGCCATGTAAAAGTCAGTCCGGGATGGCGGGACAACTCCGGATTTCTCAAGTTCATGGGGATCAGACCAAAATGAAAAAGAGCAGGACGGCTCCGATTCTCCGCATCCGGAAAATGAAGCCGACTGCTCCTAGATGTGTGCTTCAATGGTCTGGCCAGCCCTTATCCTGAAGCAATCATGCGGGACGCTGGGCGGCTCGTTGAGCACGGGTTTCCACTTTTCTGGCAAAAGCCGGCGATACCACTGCAATGTAGATAGCCGACAGACCAACCAACGCATACACTATTCTTGAAACGACAGACATCGGGCCGAAAATGGCCGCAACCAGGTCAAAAGCGAAAAAACCCACCAGACCCCAGTTAAGACCACCAATAATCAGTATCACCAATGCTGTCCAATCCCATGCGTTCAACTGCCTCATATTGACCTCCTGTCATAATAGTACTGTAGTAACAGATAAGACCGCGCGTCTCGGTATTATAAAACAAATGTCATGCCTGAGTAGCTTATGCCCACCAAAAACGGTTTCTCCCACACGGAGGTGAATATCCCATCGCGATAATCGCAATTTGAGAGTACAATTGAGAACAGCAGGGCCAGCTGTTGAAAAATTCATGCGCGAATAGCATAATTCTCTACATCTCCCCAATTTTTGATCAAAGGAGCTTACTAATTAATGCCCAGACAGTTCTTATTGCCTATCCGACCCGCCCTGGTGATTCTTCTTTTCGCCCTGATGCCTGTTCTCTTCGGCAGATTGGAAGCCGACGATTCCAAAAAGCGGATAGAAAACGAGTTCGTCCAACTGGAAAAAAACCTGTTCCAGTCCATAAAAAGCTGTATCAGAACTGCTCCGGATCTCGATTCAATGAACAATGCTATGTACCAGTACCTGAGCGAAAATCCAGGCATCTACCGCATTCTGCGGACCAACTCGGGCGGTTTCATAGTTAATGACGTGAATTCGGAAACAGTCACGCCACAACCCACCCGCAACATCTCCGACCAAAAATGGCTCCAGACCGTCAAAAAAACCAAAAAACCCTACCACAGTGCCAACCTCGACTCAAGCGGCAACTTATCTCTCTTCTGGGCCCATCCCCTGCTGACCGGATCGGAGCAGAACAGCTTTTCTGGGGCTGTGGCCGCTTTCATCGACCTCACCACCATTCTGGCTCTCACAGAAGACAACGGCTCCTTCCAAGTAGCCCACGGAGGAAAAGCATTCTTCCAGCACAACTGGGATGATCTCGATTTCATCGAAGAACCTCTTGATATCAAAGGCGCCCGGAACGTTTTCATCCGCATCCCCAAACCATTTACCCAGCAAGCTCCGTTGAGCATAAAGGAAGCTGCCAAAAACACCGATACAGCAGACATTGAAAGCAGCTCCGTAGCGCAAACAGACTCTTCTGCCTCAAAAGACAGTGCTGCACTGGGTCTGTCCAAGGACACTATCGACGAAAAAAACACTTCCGAAAACAACCCGGCCGTATCCCAGAGAACAAAAGAGAACCTGCTGCGTTTCACTGGTCTTCTGCTGATATTCCTACTTTCTCCGGCTCTGGCTCTGATGATTATCAGGCGACAGAACAAAAACCGTTCAGGCCGCTTTATTCTGGAAGAATCTCCACTGTACAGATCATCCGGATCCGGGTCGCGTGAGGAAAAAGTCATCATCCCCTCATTGAGCCAGAAAGCTGCAACTCTCGAAAAAACGAAACCTCAGTACCAGTCTGGAAGCACAACAGCTGAAAGCCAGAGTAACCAGGTGGAGAAACAGGAACAGCAGGGCAGCTCAGGCCTGAATGATGTCAAGGAGGCCATGCGCCAGATGCAGGATGAAGTGATAGAGCTTCTCGCGGAAGAGGTCAGCAGGCTGGATAAAGAAGTGGAGAAACTGAACAGAAGAATCGAAGAACTGGAAGGAAAACAAAAATAATCCTAAGCAGACGTTCGCCCAGGAACTCCTGATTAAGGTTTCGAATCCTTCCAATCAAACAAACGAAGCGTCTTCTCAGGCAAAGCTCTTTTCGGCGGCCTCCATCGTCTGGTGAATAAGAGTAGCGATGGTCATGGGTCCCACCCCGCCGGGAACGGGTGTATAAGCGCTTGCCTTCAAGGCTGCTGCCTCCAGATCAACATCACCCACTTTTTCAGGATGATAACCGGCATCAACCACCACCGCCCCCTCTTTTATCCAATCTCCCTGTATGAATTCAGGCTTGCCGACTGCACCGACCACGATATCCGCCTGCCGGATCATATCCGGAAGATTTTTGGTCCTTGAATGACAGATCACCACAGTTGCATTGCGGTTGAGAAGCATCAACGCCATGGGTTTTCCCAGAATGGGGCTTCTGCCCACCACCACAGCCAGTTTACCTTCAAGTTCTATCTTGTAATGATCCAGAAGCTTCATGATGCCGGCAGGTGTGGCACTTCCATACGCCGCTTCCCCCATGGCCATCCGTCCGAAGCCCAGACAGGTGACACCGTCCACATCCTTTTGGAGGGAAATCGCATCGAATGCCGCTCTTTCATCTATCTGGGGCGGAACGGGATGCTGCAGCAGTATCCCGTTCACTGAAGGGTCATTATTAAGTTCGTTTATCTGACCCAGAAGTTCCTGAGTGGTGGTCTCCTGCGGCATTTCGATTCTGCGTGAAAGCATTCCCACCCTTGCACAGGCGTTCCCTTTCATTTTCACATAGGTTGCAGAAGCTGGATCGGTACCCACCAGTATAGTTGCCAGCAGAGGGACTTTGCCTGTTTTGCTTCTGAACTGCTCCACCCTGACAGAAAGGTCCTGCTCCATGCTTTTGGCCAGCGCTTTTCCATCCAAAATTACAGCCATTCCAGAACTCCTTTTTTAGAATTGAAAGGGTGAAAATAAATGATGCAGCCGGCCAAACGGGAATCAGTACCGGAAAAAACTTGAAGCAACACTTCTTTTCCATTCCGTTCGTAAGTATTTTTGATAATCAGGCCGAAAGTTCTCTTCAGTTTGGCCCGAAACAGATCGGAAGCCATTCAGGGCTCCCATTTTTCAAACCGGGTTTTCAAAAACACCTATTTTTTTATGCTGATTGAATATTTATATCAACAAACAGGGATTTACCTCCTTTACAGCCGACTTTTCAGTACTGGTATGGCAACGGTCATCTCCTTTCTCCTGGCCATACTCTTCTTCCCCTCCTACATTCGTTTTCTGCGCAAATTCCAATTCTCGTCGGAATTCGAAAAAGATAGTGGTGGACCGGTCATGCCAGCGGGAATACTTTTCCTTATGATAGTTTCTGCAACAACTCTCATAGCCGTACGCATGAATTCATATGTGATAAGCGCCCTTATCATCTACTGCTTTTTCAGCGTGATAGGAGCGGTTGATGACATTGCCAAAGTGGTCAACAAGCGCAGAGTCGCAACGGGACAGATCTCAAAACAGGATTACCAGTACAAAGCCGACGGGATATCAGCAGGACTGAGACTTACTCTCTACATTCTCATATCACTGATAGTGGCCGTAATGGCCTACAGATACATTCCGAACATCAACGGGGACATCAATCTGCCATTTATCAGCATAGTCAAGAACTTTCCCTCTCTCCCGTTCTGGCTTTTCATTCCTTTCATGACAATGACCATCGCCATTCTGGCAAACGGTGTCAATTTCACGGACGGATTCGATACACTGGCAACAGTGCCTTCCATCTGCTGTCTTCTGTTTCTGGGAATCATATCCTTTGTATCCAGCAACAGTGTCTGGAGCAACTACCTGCTCATCCCCTACATCCCCGGACTCCAGGAAATTCTGCCTCTGATCGGAGCAGTAACAGGAACTCTTCTGGCATATCTCTGGTTCAATTCCCCCCCGTCCACCATCATCATGGGCGACAGCGGCTCGGTTGGGCTGGGTGGCCTTATCGGCATTCTCTTCGTTTTTACCAAAGCGGGATTCTACCTTCCCATAGTAGGATTCATCTTCCTGCTTGAATTCATATCGGTGGTGCTGCAGATCGGGTATTTCAAGGCTACCCGCAAGCGCCTTTTTCTCATGGCCCCCATCCATCATCATTTTCAGATCATGATGCGCAAAAGCGGCCTGTTTGCGGGAGAATTCCAGATCAAATCGAAAATCGCCTGGCGGTTTCATATACTCTCTGTTGTACTTTTAGTTGTAGGATTGGTTTTGTTTCTGAAAGTCCGCTAATCGAAATTAAGCGCAGCTGCTTTATCCAGAGCAGAGAAAAGAGTGTGCGAAGATCATGGTAACCGACACGGACTACCGTTTCACCTCTCCTGCCGGAAGAGAGTGCATTCTGGCCTCAGCCCGTTTCGCCGCGGTGAATCCCTCGAGCAGAGTGTTGAATTTGGGGTGCGGATTCGGTGCAGCAGCCTGCCTTCTGGCCAAAGAATTCCGATGCCGGGTTGAAGCCGTGGACCCCCGCCCCGGTCTTGCTGAAGCCGCAAGAAAACACTCCGTCAGGCGTGGTGTAAGTCACCTGATTTCCATACATGATTCAGACCCGTTCTCTCTGGACTTTTCCGAAGATCCTTTCGATCTGATTATCATCGAAGGCAATTTCCTCCACTCTCACCAGATCAACTCTATCTTCCAGATTGCACCCCTATGGCTCCAACCCAGAGGATGGGTCTCATTTTCCGATCTGGTTTTCACCGTATCGGAAATACCCCCCGAGATTCGTCTTACTTTTGGAGAGGATCAAAAAAGTCTTCCCGAAGAGGAGAACTATCAGAAGATGATCAGAGATGCCCGGATGGATCTGCACTATATCGGCTTAGTCCCGCCCAGCGGATGGGATAACTACTATACCCATATGGCGCAGCGTCTTGCAGACCGGAGTGGTTATTATTCTGACCCTATGGTGAAATCAGCTCTTCACAGGGAAATTGATACATTCTACCGGCACAGAGCGATTCAGTATCTGGGATATCTCTTCTGCATCACCAGAATGAAAAACTGAGTTTTGTGATAAAGATCACTGATGATCTTGTCTGACTTAATTATATTCTATAATGTATGTTTAAAATACGAACCCTTCGTCAACATCTTATATTCACTCAAGGAGGTTTTATGGGTCTTGTAGCCATTGCGGTCACAATCCTACTGTCTGCAGCATCAGTAATGTCGCAGATTCAGCCGGTTGTGACAGACAATCAGGGTAACGGCAGTATTGACTGGTCAGAACGGTGCATCATTGCCACAGGCATCGGAGCCCCTAACCCCAATTTGCCTCAGGCAGCGCAGCGTCCGGCGGCAATACGAGCCGCACAGCAGATCGCTCTGCGCAACGCTCTCGAGACTGTCAAAGGTATCAACCTGAACTCTAGCACCAGAGTCGAAAATTTTATGGTAGAGCAGGATATCGTTTCCTCCAGCGTGAGCGGTTTTGTAAAAGGATTCCAGCAGGAAGGCAAAACCAAATACATGAGTGACGGTTCAGTTGAAGTCACCATGAAAGTGCCTCTTGACGGAATCGGTGGAATCGGAGAAATTCTTCTGGACAGCCAACTCAGAGAGAGCCCCATGGTCCACGAGGTAACTGAACCAAGCCAGGAAAAGATGATGTTCACCGGTCTGATAATCGACTGCCGCGGCCTGAAGGTCAAACCAGCCCTGAGCCCCCGTATACTGGACAAATCCGGTAAGGAAGTGTACGGAAGTGCCTACGTTTCAAGAGAATGGGCGATAAAGCACGGTATTGTGGGGTACTCAAAGGATATCAACGCCGCTGCCAAGCTTGACCGTTCCGGAGATTCTCCCGGCAAAATCAAGGCGGTAAAAACCTCCGGCGACAACAAAACAGATGTGGTCATATCTAACAAAGATGCAAATGATGTTAGAAGTGCTGCAGACAATCTCAAGTTTCTTTCAGAATGCCGCGTGATCCTGGTGATCGACTGAAACACCCGCACCTAATCCAAAGGAGATAATTCAGCTATGAAGAGGTTACTATCAACAGGTCTGGCGGCTTTCGCTCTGAGCGCGGCCGTCATATTTTCCGGATGTGCTCCCAAAGCGAGAAAAGCCGGGGGGCACATGGACAGTCCCGAGACCCACTTCAAACAGGGAATGAAGTACTGGGATCAGGGTAAAGCTACCAAAGCGGAAGAAGAATTCAAGCTCGCCCAGTCTCTTGATCACAAGTACGCACCGGCATACTCCGGTCTGGCTCTCACCACCGCCCAGCAGGCTAAGGAGGCCGAAACAATCAAAGAGACGGAAAAGGGCTTTGACGAAGCTATCAAACTGGCGAACAAGGCTCAGAAACTGGATAACAAACTCCCCTTCGTGTTCATCGCCAAGGGAATCGTGCTTACAATGAAAAACGAGGGACAGCCTGCCAAAAAGTGGCTCAAAGGTGTGGAAAAGGAATACTCCAAAGCCATTAAACTCGACCCCTCCAACAGCGAAGCCTACTACAGACGAGGTGTGTGCTACAAAAAGGCATACGAATTCTCAAAAGCTGCCGATGATTTCAGAAAAGTGCTCGATCTGGACAAGGACTTGACCTCGGAAGCCAACAAAGAGTGGAAGATGGTTCAGATGATTGAACGTGCAGCTCCGGGAACAGACGTGGGCAGAAAGATCGCTCTCGTCGAAAAGATTTCACGTGCAGATATTGCTGCCCTCTTCGTCTCAGAGCTGGCAATCGATAAACTGGTTCAGAAACGCAGACCCAAAACCTACGATACAGGTTTCGAGGCCCCGGATGATCCCCGGGAGATGGAAACCGAAACTGTGGTATCAAAAGCTGCGGTCACAGATATCGACAACCACTGGGCTAAGAACTTTATCAACGACATAGTCGAGATGAAAATCCGTGGTCTGGAACCTTACCCTGACCATACCTTCCAGCCCGACAAGCTCGTGAATCGCGGCGAGTACGCTTTGATGGTGGAAGATGCCCTCATCGCCATCCTTGGTGACGAATCACTTGCTTCAAAGCACATCGGCTCCGAGAGCCGCTTTCCTGACGTGAATCCCTCACACCCGGCCTACAATGCAATCTGCAACGCTACGGACAAAGGTGTAATGGATGCGGAAATGAACGGCGAGTTCGGAATGACCAAATCGGTTTCCGGTCCCGAAGCTCTGCTTGTGATCAGAAAGCTTAAGGATCTCAACAAGATCGACTGAAGAATCTCAGTACACCGAAAAACAAAGGGCTCCGCAGTGCGGAGCCTTTTTTACTCTGGAGCTGGCAACTCAGCCTGAAAAACCCACCGAATTACAAATGCCTCACGGCAGAAACTCTCCCTTCACCACATCCACAACGGGAGGCAAAAGCAGCAATCCGCACACGACCCAAGGCCCCGGAGGTGAATTTCACCTCCGGGAAATCAGGTTAACTCCCTGAAAATACGGAATTTACGCCT
>JBKHHW010000139.1:0-8181 GCA_046538945.1 Chitinispirillaceae bacterium
TATGAAGCGTTACGAGGATAAGATATTGGCTCTTTGTCTGTTGTTCATACATTTCGAGGATTTATGCAACTGAACTATCCAGTTTACCCTGCCATGTGAATATGTGACCCTTAAGATGACATGTGAAATGCGGAAAGATGGATAATAAGGGAACCGATACAGTTGTCCGCCTGATGAGAGAGGATGAAAAGAAGGCAACGCGAAGAGTCCTTTACCGCGCATTCGGGTGGTTCAAGGGAGTGTTTTCGGTTTTCAGTCCCCACACGTTCATTGCGCTGAAAGAGAACGAGATTGTCGGAGGAGTGATACTTGATATTTTCACTCTTCCAAACGGGCGTAAAACAGGAAAAGTCGCCTGGATATTCACAGCCCCTCAGGCCAGAGGTTTGAGTCTCGGTCAGCGACTTGCAGAAAAAGCAATCGATTTTTTCAGAGAGCAGGGCTGTGATGAACAGATGGCTGCAGTGGAAGGCAACAATACCAGCTCAAGCAAACTGTTCGCCACACGCGGTTTTGATATTCTCCCCGCGGGTGCCCAGTTCAGACGCTACGGCGTTTGGACATTTCTAATGTGGCTGAAGATGTTTCACTATATGAGCCCGGGATTTTTCCTCTGGGCCCGCCCGGGTGACAAAAAACCCGACAGCCCGGCACTTCAGTGGATTGCTACTCTTGTACTGAATATAACAGTATTGCTTCTTTTCACATTGCGATTACAGAAAAATGTTTCTTTATGGTTTTATTACAGTGTGTCATTTTTCATATTTCTGGGAATGCGGCAGATTGCAATGCACACTGCAGCAGGCATCATGAAGGAAAAGGTCAGGTTCAGAATGTGGGAATCAGGATTTCCGCTAAGCTTTTTGATTGCCATATTCTCTGGAGGCTTTTTCCCTGTACCGGGGAATGTATATCCCGATGAAAAGGTCTGGAAGTATAAGGACAAAGTTTCCACTCTTGGGAAAGTAGCACTGTCGGGAATTGTAATTATACTGATACCATTCTCAGTAACTTGGGGATATATTCGATTCAACGGTTCAACAAATCAGCTTCTGAGCTCATTTGTTATGATCGGAAGAATATTTCTTATCTTTGATCTGCTCTTTTTCTTTTTTCCATTCATCGGGTTCAACGGAAGGAGAATATGGGATTGGAATAAGTTCTTTTGGGCCGTACCATCCGCTGCAGCTCTCGCCCTTATCTTCCTGTAAAAGAGTTTTTGTATTTACTAACCAACTTTCGTTTCAAAAAGGTCCGGAGCGCTCGTAAAGAGTGGGGAAGATGACAAATTCAAATTAGTCACTCACTGCCGCACGGCACCTGTTTATTTTACTGCAACCATAAAAGCGCAAATTGATGCTATGACATTCAACGGTCCCATTACATTTTTCTCTTTTTTGCTCGGCGAGGATAAGTTCAGGAATGAACCCACAATAAAAAAAGCAAAAACAACCCAAATACCGATTTCCGCGGTGCTGTATAGAAAATCAAATGCAATACCCGATTTGCTGATCACTATTATGGTAAAAATTAGCAATATGAGTATCTGCAGAACGGCTGCTATTCTCAACTTGACGGGTAGTTTCCCGGGGTATTTCCCTCCCAGTGTAAACTCACCTAATGGTGCCCCGAATGCTAAAACAATTTGGAATATTGCAACCGCAATAGACAATCCTATGAAAACATACGCGAATATCAGTTATCCTCCTCCTAATATTTAGATTGATTGGCTCTCTGCCGGTAACTTCCTGGATTTCCGGTCGTTGCTTCCAAGCACCGCAATCGGTTATTTCGAAGTTCTTCATTGCTGAAACGATGGTTAGAAACGTTGGGATTGAGTCACTTCGCTTTGGTTGAACATTACTGATGTACCTTCGTTTTGCACTTCCCGGAAGCTCTCACACACTCTCTCTGGATGAAAGGTTAGACGAAGCCGCGTTGAAGAAACCGGTGGCTATACGGTTTTTGTAACAATGATCTGGCGCCCGGGTTGCCTGATTAATAAGAGCGGCTCCTGTGTAGAAAATAAGAGAGATACCGACATTAAACAGGTACCATTGAATACTGCATTGCCACAATAGGATTCTAGAGATGAAATCCCATGGTTTGTGCTATAGAGAAAACATGCTTTCAAGGTCGTGACGGGAATAGACACGGAAGGCAAGCTGAGTTTCAGACTCCAGAATACCCTCCACCTTGAGCATCTTCTCGGTCACCAGCTCGGAAAGCATATCGGAATCTTTGACCCTGATGATTACTGTCAGGTCATAGTGCCCCGCAACCGAGTACACTTCGCTCACTCCATCCATGGCAGCCAGTTCCGATGCCACCTCATTCACTTTGTCTCTCTGCACTTTCATCATCACTATAGCTGTCAGCACTTCTGCCTCCCGAAAAGTCCGTGAATCATACTCGAAAACTATAAGATAATAGTCGGACTTGACCTCTTGAAAGCACACTTCCCTCAAATTACCATAATTTACTGTTCTTCGCCCTCAAGCAGTCTTGAAAGTTCTTCAAGCCGCTCGCCGGCTTCGGCAAACTGACCCTCGGCGGCCAGATTCCTCAACTGCTGAAGAAGCGCCCGCGCCCGCTGCACATCGACAGCCTCCCCGGGTCCGGGAGCGATTCCCGGCTCCTGTGGTTGCTCCGGAAGCGCTTCAACTCTCCGGGCCAGTGCCGCTATGGCTTCATCGAACATCTCCGCCCACAGAACCTGTTCCTGATCGGCCACGATCACCCGCCTCACCTCAGGAAGCTGCGCATCCTGGGCCTGGACATAGAGCGGCTCGACATACATCACGAAAAGACTGTCCCGCTGAAAAAGAGGAATCACCAGAAGGTTTCCCCTGATCACCTCCGACCCCTGCTGGCTCCACAGCGTGATCGCCTGGGACATGACACTGTTCTGGTCGATACGTGCCTCTATCTGCCTGGGGCCGAACACCTGCTGGCCCTTGGGAAAGGGATACACCGTAAGTTTACCGTAATTAGGGATGTCACTGCGCCCCGCCATCCATCCGTTCATCACATTTCTGTTTCTGGGGGTGAACGGGTTTATGAGAGCGAATTCCACCGAATCAGATTCCGGGAATTTCATCATGACATAATAGGGCCTGACAAGTTGGAACTGTTCCCGGTACCTTTCTGTTGCAAATTCCCACAAATCCTCTCTCTGGTAAAACGTTTCCGGGTTCACCATGTGATATGCGGTATACATCTCACTCTGAATAGTGAAGTAGTCGGCAGGATAGCGGATGTGACGTTTGAGATCATCGGGCATTTCCTCGAAAGTCCTGAACAGTTCGGGAAAGATTTTCTGATAACTTGAGATGATCACATCCGAAGAGTCGACTACATACGGTTGGACCGTTCCGTTGAAGGCATCCACCACGATTTTCACCGAATTTCTGATGTAGTTGTTTCCGGAAAACCGGGAGAGCAGCCCCCTGTATCTCTGGGAGTAGGGGTACATGCTCGATGTGGTGTAAGCATCGATTATCCATACTATACGTCCGTCTTCAGTTATGACCGGATAGGGATCTCTGTCAAGCAGAAGAAACGGCAGGAGCGTCTGTGCGCGCTCAATAATGTTGCGCCGGAACATTATCTTCGAATCATCTGTGAAATAGCCCGATATGAGCAGTCGGTAGTCATCGAAGCGCAGTGCGTATAGAAGCCTTCTCCAGAGAGAGCCCATCCACACTCCACCTTCTCCGTCATAGAAATTGGTCACCATCCGCTCCCCGACGGGGTAGTCGAATTCCGCTTCTGTTGTGTTGACATAAACCTGATCATTTGTAAGCTCACCGTAATAAATGCGGGGCTGCTCTATCTGTATGTTTTGGATATCCGATACCGGCGGAATGTTCTTTATTAGCAGGTTGGGCCCGCCGCTTGTGAGTATGTCGTTTGCCGGCAGAAGCACCGCCCCGAAACCGTGAGTGTATTTCAAACGCATACTTACCCAGTTTCTTGATCTGGGATCCAGATTCGATTTGTCCAGCTCGCGCACGGAGATCATCATCTGGCGGTAGTTGCCGTTTACATGATAGCGATCGATGTCCGCATCGTTGAACGTATAGTAGAGGCGGATTTCCTGCTGCTGACGCAGGTTTTCTATAAGCGCACGCCAGTCCCACAGGCGCACGTTGTCAAGTGTTGCCCGGTTGTTGTCGACTATATCTGTAGTGATGGTGTTGCCTACCGGGTAGAGCTCCTCCTCGACCCGCTCCTGATCGATGCTGTACCCCTGGCGGGTGAGCCGGATGTTGTTCTCAAGAAAGGGCCTTTCAAGCGTGATCTCGTTGGGGCTCACCACCAGATTCTGCACCAGAAAGGGAGCAAGCCAGAGTCCCAGAATCATTACCGCTAACACTGCGCCGGGCAGAATAAGCGTTTTCCCGGTGGGAGTGCCCTGGTGGGAGAGGAACAGAACGCGTCTGCGAAGAGAGTGGGAGAAAGATGCTGCCAAAAGCAGCGCAGCAGCCAGGACGAAAGCCGCCACCGTGGCGTAGAACCCGTAAATTGTCACATGGTAGTCCGTATAGCCGATACCGATCACCGCGGTGCTGTTTGAATAGTGAAGATAGAAGATCCGCAGAAAGAAATAACCGGCCAGAATGAGAGCGAAGAGCCCGGTGAGAAATGTGTAGTGCCCCACTACTGCCCTGTTGCCTCTGAGCCAGTAGGTGTTTTCTTTTTGTGAATACCTGGTTGCGATGACGGACGTGACCACCGCGTAGCCGCCCAGAAGCACCACCACCGCCCATCCGGCCAGAACGGAATAGATGGGAAGAGAGAAGAGATAGAACGAAATGGAACGGTTGAAAATCGGATCCTCAACGGGCGACCTTACCTGGTTTATGAACAGAAGGATTTGGTTCCAGAGGCTTGCGGGCCAGAATCCCAGCACCAGCGCCGCTGCGACGATGGCGTAGATTCCGTAGCCGTTTCTGCGGTAGCCCAGGCGCCTGCGGATTACCGCGTAATTTATGTAGAAAAAGATTGCCACCAAGGCCGCTCCGGCCAGATAGAGAATGACGCGCGACCAGAGCACGGTGAGGAAACGGTTTGAATAATCAAGCTGGGAAAACCAGTAGTAATCGGTGAGAAACTGCAGCAGGAAGTAGAAGATGGTGAGGCCCGCGATACCTGCGCCGAAGAAGATCAGGCCCCTGTAGAGGTGGTTTATCTGTTCTTTTCCCGGTAATTCTCTGCCGAAAATGGCTTTGAGGAGGGGAAGAGCGGCCAGAAGGAGGATTAAGGCGCTTAGGAGAAAGAAGAGCATGGGGCGTTTCCTTTGCTGAATGTGCAGCTTTTGAGGAGAAGCAAATACTGAGCCGGCAGGTACAAGAGTTGTAGCCCCGGAGGTGAGCTTGTGAGATTGAATCGATTCACCTACGGGGCGGTCTGAATTTTGCTTCCCTAATATCTGGTCCCATCCATACACATCCAAACCAAAACGGGGGCTCCCATGTGCACCAAACCACGCATCATCGTTCCCGAGGTCTACTACCATGTCTCATCCAAAGGCGTTTCCGGTGAAAAGATCTTCACCAGTCAAAACCTGAAACACTTCTTTCTCATGGAACTGTCAATCACTCTTGAGCTATACTCTTATGAGTGCTGCAGCTGGTCGCTGATGGACAATCATTACCACCTGGTGGTGAAGGCAAGCGATGTTCCCATATCCAAATTCATGCAGAGGCTCAACTCCGTATTCGCCAAGAAATTCAATTTCGAGAACGGCCGGGAAGGGGTCGTTTTCTTCCGCAGATATGCATCGGTGATCAGTGAGGAAAGTGAACTCAGGAAACTTATCCGCTACGTGCATCTGAATCCGGTCCGCTGCGGAGCATGCACTCTGGAGGAGCTGGACCGCTATGAATGGTGCGGCCATAAAGAGCTGATAAGTGAAAATAACCGCGGCATTCTGAACAGAGAGCTTCTTCTGAACCAGTATTCGGGAACTGATCCGTTTGAAACGTATCTGAATTTTCTTGCTGAACCGAACTATGAAAGTGACAAGACGATTCAAATAGTCAGAAATGCAAACAAAGGGAAGGTTAATTTTTCGAGTCCTGAATGCTGGATACTGGGGAGTGATGATTTCATCAGAAATGTTCTGGAGAAGGATAGATGCAGAAGAGCCCGCATTGCCCGGCATATCAGAGAAGGAATTTCGCTGGAACAGATTCACAAGGAGCTGCAGATCTGTCTGTGTTCTGAGAATAACGAACTTTTTCTGCAGGGTCGTGTTAATCAGAAATCAACTGCCCGGGAGCTGTTTGCTTATCTGGGAGTCTGCCGTTTTGATTTCTATGTCACGGAAACTGCCGATTACCTCAAAATCACATCCTCGGCTGTTTCCAGAATGATTTCAAGATACAGCAGAATATCTGAAGGGGATTATCTGCTGAGATCAGTATGTGGGGATTCTTCCTGAACTCTGCCGGCATCCGAAATCTTAAGTTGTATTCACTTTCAGTGTCCGCCCCAAATGAGTGCCGTGGGACTCTTTTTTTTCTGAAATGGAGCGTGTAGGTAAAAATTGTTGCGGTTTCTGAAATTTTGCCATAGAATCTGATCGCTGATATGATCAGAAACGGGGAGTTGTTTTGTTTCGGCCAGTCAGAAGTTGCCATAAGTAAGGTTCAGGATGGATTGATTCCCCGGAGGTGCAATAATTTTGTGGCATAGTCTCACCTCTGGGGTTACCATTTCTGTCTGCCCCGCACCGTAGGCCCGTCGTTTCCCGTTCTCCCGAACACTTCAGGTAGACGAAAGTGGCCCGAAGAAATTCCCCTGAAAAACATGACATCCTCTCTTTGCCGAAAGTGCCCCCGCGAACAAAAGGCCTCACGGCCTCTCCGTTATCTCGATCGTGGTTTCCATTCTTTCGTTATTCCGGATGAATATCACCTCAACCCGACTTCCCGGATCCAGCGATGCCACTATGTTGTTGAGATCGTTGGCGTTTTCCACTTTGTGCCCTCCAACGGAGACTACGATGTCTCCCCGCCGAAGTCCCGCATTGACCGCAGGCTGTCCCTCCAGTACCCTGGTCAGAACCGCTCCACCGATTATATCCACTCCCATCTCCCGCCGAAGCTGCGGGGTCAGATCGCGCACTCCCACTCCGATGTACCCCCGGATCACCCGGCCTTCGTACACCAGGTCTTCCATCACCTTCCGGGCAAGGTTTATGGGAATGGCAAGTCCGATTCCGATGAACCCGCCGGTGGGGGAGAAGATTACCGTGTTGATCCCCATAACCGCTCCGTCCAGATTCACAAGCGGCCCGCCCGAATTGCCGGGGTTGATCGCCGCGTCGGTTTGGATAAAGTTCTGATAGGCCAGCTCAAGTCCCACCCGCCGTTCCAGGGCGGAGACTATTCCCGAAGTGATGGTGGATGTGAGCCCGAAGGGACTTCCGATGGCCGCCACCCAGTCTCCGGGGAGAAGATCGTCCGAATCGCCCAGGTAGGCTACGGGAAGGTCCGATGGCGCTTCACCCGCGATCTTCAGCACCGCCACATCGGTGAGAGAATCGGTGCCGATGATTTCCGCCTCCAGAAACCTTCCGTCCGCAAGGCGGATCTCAACGCTCTCGGCCTCCTGCACCACATGGGCATTGGTCAGGATATGGCCCTGGCGGGAAACGGTTATGCCCGATCCAAGTCCCTGTATCTGCTCCTGATCGGGAGGAACAGGGGGTTGCTGCTCCGTTGAGGCGGGAATCACCGCCACCACCGATGGTACCACGTTCTGCGCCACTTTTATAAAAGAATTGCGGTAGGGGGTGAGATCCTCCCCCTCCCACTCTATAGGCGGCGATTCGGTTCCGAAGTCGATACTGCCCCGCTGCGGGTTCTGCGCAGATGAGGTGAAAAGAGTCGCAGTAAGGAGTAGATATATAGGTATTGAGCGCATAACGGTCTCCGTATTTTTGAGGTTTCAGAAATCTTTTACTACTGGAGTGCAATTATGGTGCCGCCAGGGTGCTATCATCCCCTCCCCCCCGTTTCTCTATTCACCCCGGAGGTGATTCAGTGCTGCAATGTCATTTCACCTCCGGGGAGTACCTTTCCCGGCCGGCGGCTATGGACGGATCGTCGCAAAAGGAAGGCAATCGTTCTGGCAAAAAGCAATCCTGATCCGGTGGAGCAGAAGCCTCCA
>JBKHHW010000140.1:0-8133 GCA_046538945.1 Chitinispirillaceae bacterium
TTTGACTGAATCCAAAAGCGCGGCGATTTTCGATCTGGACGGCACACTCATTCCTCACACCAGTGCAGAAGGGACGTTCTTTTTCCACATGCTCAAGTCCGGCAACCTCAGTTTCCTGAATATTCTCCAGATGCTGGCTGCCATCTGGAGCGCCAGGGGGAATCTGCATAATATGCTGCGGGGCAACAAACGTTACCTACGCAAAAAGGAGGTGGAGAAACTGGACCAGGTGGCCAGGCAGTACTTTGAACCCCGGATAGATGATATAATCTTTCCGGAAATGCGGCAGATAATCGAAGAGCACAAAAAAAAGCAGCATTACCTCCTGCTGCTCACGGGAACACTGGATGTGATCGCGCGCTGTTTTGTCAGACATCTTGGATTCGACGGCTTTCAGGCCACGACACTGGAAAGAAAAGACGGATACTACACAGGCAGGATAAACGGCATTCTCCCCTACGGCATGGGCAAGCTGGAAGTGCTCAGAGATCTCAAAAACCGCTTCGGATTCAACCGGGACAACTCCTGGCTCTACGCAAACATCTTTTCGGACCGCTACGTGCTCAATGCCGTGGAACATCCGGTGGCAGTGAACCCGGACTCCAAACTCAGAGAATACGCCCGGCGGCTGGGCTGGGAGATAGTACAGCCCTCAAACCCCGGAAGAAAGTACTCGGTTCGGTAAAAATTACCGGTAAGAGAAATATTTTCCACCCTGGTCAGAAGTGCCGTTTCCACTTCTTTTCCCCGAATCAGGCCATTTCGGTGTGATACAAGCCTTTTATCGGTTTGGCACAGGCGTTGCTGTATTCTATAAGCAGGTGTAATGCCATGATGAATGGCAGATGTGTGTGATGATGATGGGTATCAGGCGCAAGCCTGAGGGAAAAAGAGCCTCCGGGCTCTTTTTCTTTTTTATACCTCCACCTCGGAAATACTCTCCCCCTCAACCATCTCTTTTATCACCCCGTGGACCCTTTCGCACAGCTCGTTTTTACTGCTGAGCTTGAGCTGCTCTTCGCTGATAGGATCACCGATCTCCAGAACGACCTCCCCGGGCACTACGCTGAAGCTGTTTCTGGGCAAGCGGTCGATAGCCCCTTTGATGGCCACCGGAACCAATTTGACTCCGGCCTGGAGGGCAAGTCTGAAGCTGGCCGACTTAAAATCCCCCACTCTTCCATCCCTGCTGCGGGTTCCTTCCGGAAACAGTATAAGAGAAACGTTCTCTTTTTTCAGTTTCCTTATGGCTCTTGCAATGGAGGCATGAGCTCTGCGAGCGTTCTGACGGTCTATCCACACATGCCCCACGGCAGCCATTCCCCACCCGAAGACCGGAATCATGAAAAGTTCCTTTTTGGCTATGAAGCTGAGCTGCTCGCCTATGCCTGCATACAGAACGGGAATATCCAGAGCGCTCTGATGATTCGCCATGAAGACATAACGTTCAGAAGCGCTCAGTTTCTCCCTGCCCACCACTTTTACTCTGACCCCGCCTGCTCCAAGCACATGAACATTCCACAAACGGGCGACCTTGCGCCCCGCTCTGCGACTGACAAGACTGAGAAGGCTGGCGGCGGCGGCGTACAAACATGTACTGAACACCACCCAGACTACGAACAGACACATATGAAAGACATTTCCCTTTTTCTTCAGGACGCAGTTTTGGCTATCCATACATTTTCCTTTCCCAACCTTTCCCGAAGTCCCTGAAGAATTTCCGGATCGGGTGTTACTCTTATGTTGCGGGCTCTTATCCTGTACTGATTCTGACTGCCTGAAACGAGATGAATGATCAGAGCGCAGTTTCCCTCACTGGAGCTGCACTGATTATAGATATCCTGGATGAATTCCTTTTCAAGACCCTGCGAGATGATTTTCACATGAACGCTTCTTGTGAGCTTCTCGCGGGCTTCGGACAGAGCCATACAATTTTCAACCCGCAGCTTCGGTTTGTCCTCATCCTTTTTGCTGAGATTTCCATGAACCAGAATCATGGAGTCCACCGCAAGAAGATGGCTGAACTTCTCATAGGCATCTCCGAAGGCGAGAAGCTCTATCGAGCCCTCGAAAGACTCAAGCTGCAGAAACCCCATTTTTCTTCCGTCCTTCTGGGTGTAGGGCTTCAGTGAAGTGATCATGCCCCCCACTGTGACGGCGGCTCCATCCTTCAAATCGGCGTATCCTTCCGGGCTGAGGTCCACGGTGGAGAAGCCGCGGATCTCATCCTGAAACCGGTCAAGAGGATGTCCGCTTATATAGAAACCCAGAATCTCTTTCTCTTTCTGCAGAAGATGGTTGTATGCCCAGGGCGCGACTTCCGGAAGCGGCGGTACGGGTAGAGTGGCCACTTCAGACTTCTCCTGTCCGGAGGAGCCCGCAAGGTTGTCGAAAAGATTGACCTGACCGGAAATACGGTCCTTCTGATAACTGCTTCCGTACTCCAGGGCCTTGTCGATGGCGGCAAAAAGCTGCGCCCGCGTGCCCTCCAAGCTGTCGAGTGCTCCGGCACTTATGAGGGACTCGAGGCACTTTTTGCTGACCTGTCTCGAATCCGCCGTTTTGCACATTTCGAAAATAGAGGAGAACTGACCCTCCTTTTCTCTGGCCGAAATAATCGATGCCGCGCCTTTGCCCACATTCTTTATGGCCATCATTCCCAGCCTGATGCAGCCGTTGTCGATACTGCACTCCTCTTCGCTAACATTGACATCCGGGGGGAGAATCCTAATCCCCATCCTCTCGGCCTCGTTCTTCATGACCAGAAAGTTTTCGGTCTGACCCAGCCAGGAGGTCAGGTTGGCGGTCATGTACTCCAGTGGATAATGCGCCTTGAGGTAAGCTGCCTGGTAGGAAACGTGGGCATAAACCGTTGCATGAGCCTTGTTAAACCCGTACTCGGCAAACTTCTTCATCAAGTCGAAAACATCCTGTGCTGTTTTCTTTTCGATACCCTGCTTCCCGGCTCCCTCGATGAACCTGGCCCCCATCTTCTCCATCACGTCGAGTTTTTTCTTTCCCATGGCCTTGCGCAGAATGTCGGCCTGACCCAAGGTGAACCCGCCCATGTTCTGAGCGATACGCATCACCTGCTCCTGATAGATGATAACCCCGTAGGTCACTTCCAGAATATCCTTGAGCATGGGATGAAGGTACTCGATCTGTTCCTTACCGTGCTTGCGGTGGATGAACGTGTCGATATTCGCCATGGGTCCGGGACGGTAGAGCGCGGCCATGGCTATGAGGTCTTCAATACAGGTCGGTTTCAGCTTGCGCAGGTAATCCTGCATTCCCTGGGATTCAAACTGGAACACTCCGGTGGTTTCCCCCCGCCCGAAAAGAGCGTAGGTTTCCGAATCACCGTCCTTGAGTTTCCACAGGTCGATATATTTGCCGTGATATTTCTTAATGAGACGCAGAGCTTCCTGAAGCACGGTAAGTGTGCGCAGTCCCAGAAAGTCCATTTTGATCAGCCCGACTTTCTCTACGTAATTCATGTCAAACTGGGTCATGACCGTCTCGGAACCGGGCTGTTTGAAAAGCGGCGACCACTTCACCACCTCACCGGGCGCGATGATGACTCCCCCGGCATGCATTCCGGCCTGTCGGGCCAGCCCCTCGAGAACTGTGGCGTGGCGGAAGAGTTCCTTGTACTGGCTGTTGCTCTGTATGGCCTTTTCAAGATCCCCGTTGGCGGCCCTGGATTTCGCGAGATTCTTTTCTGTCACCATGGCCGAAAGACGGTTTGAGTCAGCGACCGGCACCCCCATGGCTCTGGCCACGTCCTTGACCACCATTTTCGCCTTCATCCGGCCGAAGTTAATGATCTGGCACACCGCCTCCCGCCCGTACTTGTCAATCACATAGTCTATAACCTTGTAGCGGTCGCGGTCCGCAAAGTCAATATCGGCATCGGGCATGGAAACACGCTCCGGGTTGAGAAACCGCTCGAAGATCAGATCGAACTTGATCGGATCAACACTGGTGATTCCGGTAACGTAGGCCACCAGACTTCCCGCCGCCGACCCTCTGCAGCCCACCATCACTCCCATTTCCTGAGCAGCCTGGACAAAATCCCTGACTATGAGAAAATAGCCGGCAAACCCCATGGAATTGATGATCTCAAGCTCGTACTGAAGCCTCTCCTCCAGCCCGGGAGAGATATGGGAATACTTCTCCTTGAGCCCGTGTTTGGCAAGACTGACAAGATACTCCTCCTGCTTTTCAAACCCGGGGGGCACATCAGGCCGGGGAAGCTGTGGCTTTTCCAGTATGGAGACGTTGCACCGCTCCGCAATTTCAACGGTGTTTGAAATTGCCTCGGGAATGTCGGGAAAAAGCTCCGCCATTTCCCGGGGCGATTTGAAGTAGATCTGATCGGAGGAGAACCGGTAGCGGTTGGGGTCATCCATGGTGGTCTGAGTCTGAATGCAGAGCAGCACCTCGTGACTTAGGGCATCTTCCCGGTTGAGGTAATGGGCATCGTTTGCCACGATGAAAGGCACTCCCATCTCTCTGCCCAAATTGACAAGACCTTCCGAAGCGATTATCTCGTCGTCGATCTCATGATTCTGAAGCTCGAGATAGAAATTCCCCTCGCCGAAAATGGACAGATGCTCTTCAATAAGTCTTCTCGCCTTGTCCATATCCTTGTTTATTATGGCCTGGGGGATAGCGCCGGCCACACAGGCCGATGTTCCTATCAGACCTTCACTGTGCTCGCGGAGAACCTCCATATCGATCCGGGGTTTATAATAGAAGCCTTCCGTATAGCCGATAGTCGAAAGCCTCATCAGATTTCTCCAGCCCGCATCATTTTTGGCCAGAAGAATAAGATGGCAGTAGTTGCGTTCATCTTTAATGAGAGTTTTCTCGAA
Source organism: Chitinispirillaceae bacterium (assembly GCA_046538945.1). Taxonomy (GTDB): domain Bacteria; phylum Fibrobacterota; class Chitinivibrionia; order Chitinivibrionales; family Chitinispirillaceae; genus JAEZKC01. Next base: position 4,878 of record JBKHHW010000140.1, read on the forward strand.
TCGGGACTTGGGAGCCACATAAGCCTCAAAACCCAGAATGGGTTTGATCCCCTCGCTCATGCACGTTTCGTAGAATTCAACAGCACCGAAAAGGCCGCCGTGATCGGTGATCGCCAGAGCCGGCATGTCGAATTCCTTGGCCTTTTTGACCAGATCCTTTATTTTTATGGCACCGTCAAGGAAACTGTATTCAGTGTGATTGTGAAGTGAAACGAAACCGCAGCTCATTGAGAAACCACCCCGATCCTCTTTATTTTCCGTAAGTAAAACTGTTTTCTTGTTCTGGTGCGGGGGACTTCAGCCTCGACCATGGGCTCGACCCCCTTCTGAATATTCAAGGGAAGGATAGTGTAGACGTTCTGCTTGATGTAGGGACTACCTTCATAGTCAATAAGAACGCGCTGAGCTGTAAGAATGGCGTAGTCTATCACATGTACCATTTCGTTAAGGTCAAGTGCTTTGAGCTCCGCGCCGTATTTGGTTCCCCTCATCGCGGGCTGCGCCTCCTCTGCAACCGGCGACACTTCCGTCACCGGTTCCCATTCAAATCGAGGCAGCAGTGATTCCAATGTCTTCTCCTCGCAGTGCAGCGTCACCTTCTGCTCCCCCGGGGTACGGGGGTCAAACCCGAGACCGGTCAGAATATCAAGCACCTTCTGTTCGCTTCCAGGGTGGATTCTGAAAACAGCATGTGCGGAAACCGGCTCCAGATGCTTTCTCAGAGGCTCGAAAGAGGACACCTGAAGCGTGACCCTTTCATCCGCCGAGACCAGAATGGAGTTGCTGCTGACATACAGCCGGGAGAATTCCCTGATCCATTCCTGCACGGTCGTGATCACGTTCGAAGGTGCCTGACGCTCAACAAACCAGTCCCTGAGATACGTCGCCTCGACACCTCTGCTCAGAGCATTGCAGATAGAGTTCTTGTCGACAACGCCCTTGTATATCTTGTCAAAAGCTACAAGGTTTCCCATCCTGAAGTAGCTGAATATCTCCGAGGGGGAACTTTCCTGAGGCAGAAGAGTGGTGAAATCCGGCATGATCACTATGGGAGGCCTGTGCTGCTCGGACAACAGATACTCGGGGTTTTCATGACTTTCGGGAACCGATGCGAAACGGATGTCCGAACCGCTTTTCCCAAGATCAAGCAGGCCCAGAAACTGGAAGGCTTTGAGTGCATTCAGAAACGCTTTCCGGTCCGGTTCAGGAACAATCGAAACACTGAGCCAGTGGGCTTCTGACTTTGCCAGCATCTCCTTTAGAATATCCACTCTGATATGGCCTGAGAAGTTCACCGCATGATCCATCAGACTGCGCAGCTGTTCCTTAATGCCTTTTGACTGCCAATTTTTGTAGCATTGCTGATCGAGGCGGTACTCCGACTCCACCGCACCCAGAAATGATTTCTTCAACGCAAAGCTGATGAGGAATCCCGCCCCGGTATCTCCGGCTCCGCTCCCGCTGCGCCCGGTGACAGTCGGGTCGTGGGTCAGTTTTTTAAGCAGGTTGAGAGCGGTTCTGGACAAACCGCCAGTGCGGCTGCGGGTAAGCTGTTTCTGAAACGCCATCCCGCAGACAATCGCAACGTCATTCAGAGGTCTCCAGGCTAGAACAGGGGGTATATGCGCCTTGTCCTTGAGCCGGGCAGCATCCGCCAGTACATTCGCCATGTAAGCTCTCAGATGCGGCTCGAATTCATCGAATCCGAAATACCTCACATTCCCGGCCTGATCCCTGGCTGCAAACACCAGAAACGTTCTCACCAGCGCATCGTCTATACTGCGGAAATCAGGTGCACTCAACCCGCGTCCTCCCATCAGATACACAAGCGAGCATCTGAGCTGAAGCTCCGGACTGAGCTCCAGAAACCGCTCCGAAAGTGATGCTCGGGATGTGAATTCGCGAGCAGTTTCCTCCACCATGGAAGAAGACAGAATACGTCTGGTCCCCTCTTCTTTTTTGATCAGATGATCGAGGACCCACTGATGAGGAAGCGTTTTCACATATTCCTGAAAATGCAGAGCCCCGGGCGTTTTCACACGTTCCATATAGTTTCCGGCCTGATTGTTTTTTATTTGATTTCCCTCGAAATCCGCCATTAGTGCGCGGGCAGGGCATTAGAATAAATATAAATAGCGGCTGGGACCTTAAGAAGAATTACAACACCGACTCTCCCACTGCTTTCATCAAAACGTTTCTACCCGTTTTCGATCAAAAAAGATAAGCTGCAGATATACCACCTGCAGCTCACAATAATGCCTGTTTAAGAACTTCTTAACTATCTACAGAAGCATATTACTGCATTTTCAGCTGGGGCTTCTTGCCAGTTTGAGGTTTCTGGGATTTCTGCGCCTTTTCCTCATCCACGACCTCCAGAAGTTCGATTTCGAAAATCAGAGTCATATTGGGGCCGATGGCAGGAGGGAAACCTCTTTCGCCGTACGCAAGGTGAGATGGAACGAAAATCTTGTACTTTCCACCCTCTTTCATCAGCTGCAGCGCCTCAGTCCAGCCTTTGATCACCCGTCCTAAAGGAAACGTTGCCGGCTCACCTCTCTTCACCGAGCTGTCGAAAACCGTTCCGTCAATCAGAGTACCGTGATAATGAACCTTCACCACATCATCCTTGGTAGGGGTGGCGCCTGTACCCTCCTTGATGACCTGATACTGAAGACCGCTCTCGGTTTCCTTCACCCCGGGGATCTGCTTGTTGGCCTTGAGAAACTCCTCACCCTCCTCATTGTTTTCCTGCTGATCCTTCTGCATTTTAGCAGCTTTGCTCTGCTGAAGCTTCTTTGTAAACTCAGCTCCCACCTTGGAAAGCACCGAATCGGAAAGCTGGGAAGGCTCACCGTCAAGAACCTCTTTAATGGCGGCAAAAAGGATATCTCTGTCGAAATCGGCATTCAGTTCCTTCAGGGATTTTCCGATATCCCTTCCCACCATGTAGCTGACCTGGTTATCAAAACTGGAAAGATCGGCATTTTTCTGTTTTTTTGCATTGGCATCGCAGGAAACAAGCGCAAATACCATTATTGCGGATGTGGCAACCGCGGCAAAAACCTTCATGAAAAACTCCTTATTGTTAATGAAAAAAGAATTATCCCGGAATGAACATAGCCAAACCGACCCTAAATATAGCAAAAGCCAGATACTGGCGCAGAATAACCGGAAAGATCGGGTCCGTGATCAGAACTCCGCTCCGGAGTAGGTAATTATTGTCTTTGAAAACCGGATAGGTGAACTTTTCCGCGGC
>JBKHHW010000141.1:0-8126 GCA_046538945.1 Chitinispirillaceae bacterium
TGAACGTTGAACCCCGAACCCTCTCTCACTGGCAGGAGAATTGCAGGTTTAGTATCGGATTTGTTTTCAGAGGGCTTCACCATCAAAAATCTGGATTATAAAGAATGACTGACAGGGTAAGGATTCTCGTTTTTGAGAATGAAGGTGGGGATGTGGAGAAAATCCTGGGAGAGCTGGGTCGATCGGATTTTTTCTGCGAGACCAGGGTTGTGAGTGCGGGTCAGCAGTTCATGCAGGAATTCAAGCGTTTCAGTCCCGATCTTGTGCTTGCTGACATTCACGTTGACGGTACGGATGGTCTGGATGTTTTCCGGATGGTGCAGGAGCGGGATCGTTCCGTGCCGGTGCTGGTGGTGGCGGAGGCATCCGAGGAGAGGTATGCGGTGGATGCGGTGAAGGCAGGGATTACCGATTATGTGCTCAAGGATCATCTGGTGCATTTGGGGCCGGCGCTCCGGTGTGCTTTGGAGAAGAAGGCGGCGGAGAGGGATCGTTGCCGCTTGGAGCGGATGGTAAATGAGCGCACTGCGGAGCTGATTGAGGAGAATGCGTTTCTTAGAAAGGAATTAGAGGTTCGCAGCAGGGCTGAAGTTGAGCTGCGCAGAAGCGAGGAGCGTTACAGGGAGCTTTTTGAGAGTGCCAACAGCGTGATTTTCTGCTGGAATGTCAGGGGAGAGATTCTTTTCGCAAACAAGTTTGCTTTGGATTTTTTCCGGTATTCGTCTGAGCAGCTTCTGGGGCGCAATATATCGATTCTTTTCACAGGCAAATTAAGCAGTCAGGAAGAGATCGGCAGAATGGTGCAGCGTATGATAGAGAAGCCTGCCGAGTTTGTCAACATGGAGCATGAGAATGTCAGGGCGGACGGGGAGAGGGTTTTTGTTGCCTATACGAATCGGGTATTGCATGAAAAAGATGGATCGGTGGGGGAGATTCTTTCAATAGGGAATGACATTACTCCGATAAAAGTCGCCGAGGGGCAGCTTCGGAAAAAAGAGGGAAAGTTCAGGACGCTGGTGGAGCATTCACCGGATCTGGTGGTCAGGTTCAATTCCGGGCTCGAGCCGGTTTACATAAATCCTGCGTTTACAAGGTGTGTGGGCGAGGGGAAGTTTTCTCTTGAGGATTTGTTTGAACCACAGTACCTTGAGAGTGTCAGGATGGCACTGCAGGATGTGGTGAATGGAAAAGAGGAGAGGTGGTCGGAATTCGCATTGGATTGTGATGGTGAGCGTTTGTTTTTCGAGGCCAGGTTTGTTCCTGAGGTGGAAAATGGAAACCCGGTGGGCTCAGGACTTATGATTGCAAGGGATGTTACCGCTCTCAGAAAGTCTCAGGGTGAACTCACATATCGGGTCCGGTTTGAAAAGTTGATCAATACTCTTGCCACAAGTTTTATCAACTTGAAGGCTGATAGGATAGATAAGGGTATATCGCATGCACTTCGCCTGTTGGGTACTTTTGCGGAAGTGGACACGGTCCAGATCTACCTTTTAACCTCACAGGGCCGCCGGATCACCCGGGCTTACTGCTGGAAAAGGTCCGAGTTTGAACTTCAGCTTGGGAATGGCCGATCTTTTGAAACTGAAAAATTCAGTTGGCTTTTCGGTTGTTTGAGGAAATTTCAGATTGTTGATTTGCATGATATCTCTGATCTGCCTTCAGAAGCAGAAGCGGAAAGGGAGTTTTTCTTCTCATCCGGTGTTCGCTCCGTAACTGTTGTTCCGATGGCAAGTGGCGGCAGGCTGATCGGTTTTTTGAGTTTCATGGCATCTGAAAACAACCGGCAGTGGAGTGAAGATGTTTTAAAACTGTTCAGGATCGCCGCTTCCGTGTTTGTGAACGCACTTGAGCGAAAACGTACTGAGGAGGCGCTTTCCGCCGAGCGGGAGAGAGCGGAAAGGAGGGCTCAGGAGGCCGAGGAGGGGCGGCGGATTCTTGAAGCGCTTCTGGACTATCTTCCGGAGGGAATCATGATTGCCGAAGGGCCGCCTGTAAAGATAAAGCGGGTGAGCAGGTTCGGTTGTGAGCTTCTGGGGCTTTCCGCGGGGGAGGTGATAGGGACCGGTTACGAGCAGCGTCCTGAAAAATGGGGGTTCTGGCATATAGATGGGGTTACCCGTCCACGTCCTGAGGAATTGCCTCTTGAGAGAGTTGTGGTCAGGGGTGAGATGATAAACAACGAGGAATGGGTTGTGAAAAGGCCTGACGGTACGAAGATAATATTATCGGTGAGTGGTGGTCCGCTGATTGATGCTGAGGGCAGGGTTACGGGGGGCATAGTTTCCTGGAGGGATATAACGTCGCGCAGGGAGACTCAGGAGACGATCACAAGGCATTCAGAGGAGCTTGCTCTTGCCAACGATGAGCTTATCAGAAAGAACGTGGAGCTGGACAGGGCTAATGAGCGTCTGAAGGAACTTGATAAGTCCAAAAGTGAGTTCGTTTCCATAGCGTCTCATGAGCTCAGAACCCCCCTTACCGGCATTATCGGTCTTACCCAGACTCTGCTGGCCACCGACATTGATATCTCCAGGGAGGAGCAGCAGAAATTTCTGGGCATAATCGAGCTTGAGGGGAAACGTCTGGCGTCCCTTCTGAGTGAACTGCTTGATCTTACAAAGATAGAAACCGGTGCAGCCGAAATAAAGCTTGTTGATCACGATATCACCGCACTGGTGAAGGAGAGTCTGGGAGTGGTGAAGATACCGGATGGGTCTGAGGTCAGGCTCGATCTGCCTGAGGGCGGTATGATGAGTAAGGTGGATCTCAACCGGATAAAGCAGGTTCTTATCAATCTGGTGGACAATGCCCTTCAGTATTCGGGGGAGAAGGGTGTGGTCACGGTTCACGTGCAATCGGTGGATAGTATGGTGGAGGTTGATGTGGAGGATACGGGTCCGGGGGTCAGCCTTGAGGAGCAGGCGAGGATATTCGATAAATTCTACAGAAGTAAAAGTGCCAAAAAGAAGAGAAGCAGGGGAAGTGGTCTTGGGTTGACCATAGCCAAAAGTATTGTTGAGGCGCACGGCGGCCGGATCTGGGTTCAGTCGGAGCCGGGACGGGGGTCGAAATTCAGTTTCACCGTCCCCAGGGGAGGGTGAAACTAAAAGAAAGATTACGGATTGATAATGCCACAATCTACTCGAATCTAAGTGCATCCACGGGATTCATCCGTGCGGCTTTCACAGCCGGATACAGTCCGAAGAGGATTCCAACTGCTGAAATAATGCAGCAGGTGTAAAGGATGTGCAGGGGTAGAATTGTAGGTTCTATTGCTCCTTTGGTGAACTGCATAATCTGTTCTTTAAAAAAGAGAGGGATCATACCCAGTGCAATCCCGAAGACCCCTCCGCTGAATGATAAGGTGGTAGTTTCCGCGATGAACTGGATAAAGATCTGAAGATTCTGTGCTCCCAGTGCTTTTCTAACCCCGATTTCCCGTATCCTTTCGGATATGCTCGAGAGCATCACATTCATTATGCTTAAACCCCCGACCAGAAGAGAAATTATGGAAACGATCGACATCAGTACGCTGATATTGCCGAGCATGGACTTGACATTGTCAACCCAGTCGGCCGTGCGGTACTCGAAATCCTCAACACCTCTGTGTCTTGATTTGAGCACTCTTGCTGCCTTGATGGCCTGTACTTTCACGTTTTCAGGATCGGTGACCTGGACCTCCAGACGCCCCGGATCAGGATCCAGACCCGTCACATACTTCTGCATCGTACGCAGAGGGATGAAAACACCTCTGCGCAGTTGCCACGGCACATGATTGGGATTTTGAGGTTCGTACACTCCTACAACTATTAACCTCAGGGAATTGTATGTAAGAGCTTTTCCGATTATTTCACGTTCGGTAATATCGGGATTTCTCTCTGTTATACTTTCCATGATCTGCCAGGAGATGACGCAGTTGCGACTACCGTCTGAATAGTCCTCGTCTGTAAGCCATCTGCCGTAACGAAGTTTAATCTCTTCGAGAGATTTTTCAAACGAGCTTTGATCCGTGCCCTGGAATGAGGCATTTTCGGTTTGCCCCATGCATGAAACTTTTCCCCATCTGGAGACGGCCATATGGGCACTTTTCACTTCTTCAGACTGCTCCACCAGGAATTGCCCATCAGAAAGTCTCATTCCCGGGGAGCGGGATGCGGCAAGTTTCTCTTCCCGCGGGATATCATCCGTCTGCCAGAACCACACAGTTCCGATCCATTTGACCATTTTATTATTGAGAAATACATCTATTCCCCCGATCAAAGTAAGCATGGCTACAAGAGACGCAACGCCCAGCATCACTCCCAAAATGGAAAGAAAAGAGCGAAGCATATGTGTTCTCATTTCAGTAAGTGCCATGGACACACCGACGAGAACCGATCCTGTAAATGATTTCACATACCTGAACATTTTTTACTCCGTCAATACCTCAGTGCATCCACAGGCTGCATACCTGCTGCCTTTAATGCGGGAAACAGTCCGCTGAGAATACCTACAATCAGGGTGAACCCCACCCCGATGGCGTAGTCGCCGGCGGATAGAAGCGGTTTTATGGGCAAAAGCTCCGCGGGGACCAGAGTTATAGCTGCTCCCAAAGCCATTCCCGGGATGCCACCCACCAGACAGAGCATTATAGCCTCGATGATGAACTGGGTGAGGATATCGGAAGGCTGGGCCCCGAGAGCTTTACGTATCCCGATTTCGCGAATTCTGTCTCCGATGGTGGCGAACATGATATTCATAATACTGATACCGCCAACCAGCAGTGAAATAAGAGCTATACTGCCCAGAAGCACTTTCATTCCGGCGGAAGCGGTTTCCATTTCCTCTATTTTGACGTGGTTGGCGCTGATTTCAATGTCATCTACTCCTCTGTGCATCGATATCAGGGCATGGTGCAGTTCCTGGGTGGCTCGGGGAACCAGGTCACTTTCTTTTATTTCAATAGCGATTTCCTTTATATTGTCCGGCTTTTTTCCGGAAAGATAATTGTAGGAGGAATAAGGGACAAGGACCTGACGTGCTCTCCAGGAGTGATTGTCCTCGGTGTGAATGATGCCGATTACAGTAAAGGGGATGCCGTTGATTGATACGGTTTTGTTCAGAGGGTTTTCTCTTCCGAAAAGGCGTCTGGCAGCTTGCCGCCCCATTATGCAGACCGGCTCTTTTCTCATGTGGTGTTTAGCAGAAAAAGGTGATCCGGAAGAGATTTCATAGTTATACACTCTGAGGTGTTCCTGGCTTACAGCAACAGCACGCGACCAGTGGGTGTTTGCGCGGTATCTTACACGGGCGCGGAAATCGACTTGCGGCAGAAGGGACTGAATGTAGTCGAAACTTTGTGCAAGCGTCTTTGCATCGGAAAGTTCCAGTCCGGGTGAGCGCTGGAAATCACGGGTTTCTTCAGGAGTAAGCGGGTCTTTTTTGGAAATGGTGACGATTTTGAGACCGCCGATCTGTTCCAGGTTCTGTTTGATGTCGTTGTCCATGGCCCGGATAAACGACACATTTACAAGCAGCGAGGCAACTCCGAGGAATATGCCCAAAGAGGTGATAAACGAACGGGCCTTGTTGGTCCACAGCTCGTTGAGACAAATTCGTATGTTCACAGATATGAGTTCGGAGAAACTCTGGACTGTCACGATACTATTCTCCCGTCGGCGAGACGGATGGTTTGCTGGGCACGGGCCGCCACATCCACTTCGTGAGTGATCACCACGATAGTGTTTCCTTCGCGATGGAGTTCATCGAAAACGGAGAGTATTTCTGAAGTGGTATGGCTGTCGAGATTGCCTGTGGGTTCGTCGGCCAGGATTATTGCGGGGTTCTTTACAAGGGCTCTGGCGATGGCCACCCGCTGCTTCTGTCCCCCGGAGATTTCATTTGGCCTGTGGTGTCGTCTGTCCCAGATCCCCAGGCGTTTGAGAACCTGCTCCACGTTCTTTTTTCGTTTAGAGCCGGGAACATTGGCATAGATGAGGGGCAGTTCGACATTGGCGGCCAGGTCAAGTTTGGGCAGCAGATTGAAATTCTGGAAAACGAAACCGATTTGCGCATTACGGATCTGGGCAAGGCTGCTTGCATTGAGAGAGGAAACGGGTGTATTTCTGATCAGGTATTCGCCCGAACTGGGTGAATCGAGACATCCAAGAATGTTGAGCAGAGTCGATTTTCCCGCACCGCTCTGACCCATGATGGCCGTGTAGTTCCCTTTATGCACAGTAAAATTGATATTGTCGAGAACAGGCACTTCTGTTTTTCCCAGAGTGTAGCTTTTACAGAGGTTGTGTGTTTCTATAACTGGTTCAATCATAATATTACCATATTGCTTTTTATGTCTGTGGGCGATTTCTGTTTGACGCTATACAAAAGTTACCTGCGTCCCCTGCCCATGCCGGTCTGTTCTTTGTGCCGGAAATAGACAATGTCTCCTTCTTTGAGACCGGAAAGAATTTCATAATTGCGATAATCGGTATCACCGGTTTTAACCGGAACAGTTTCGATTGTTTCATTTCCCTCTTTGTCGGCACGGACTACCTGTACACTCTGCCGCTTGCCCTGCTTGCGGACAAAGTGGTAGGGAACTGCAAGCACATTCTTTTTATCCAGAATGACGAATTCTACATTCACATTTATACCGGGGGCGATGCCCTTGATAAGAGAATCAACAGATGCCCTCACCTCGAAGCTTCCCAGTTCATCGGCACCGTCCCTTTTTGCGCTGAGTGATATGAACTGCACTGTTCCTGAAGTGCGTGTGTTCTCCATCGCTTCCGGCCGGATGACGACGTTTTGACCCTGTGAGAGGTGAACGTAGTCCACTTCCCCAATGGAGGTTATGACTTCAAGTTTGGTGATATCGGCGATGGTACCGATGGCGGTGCCGCTCTGGAAGCCGCTTGTGGCGGACACAGCAATTTCGCCCTCCTTGACAAGAAGACTGGTAATGACTCCGCTCATGGGAGAGGTGATAACGGTTTCTTCGAGCTGATCGGCGACATCTCTCAGTTCAAGGAGCTGCTGTTGGTAACTGATTGAAGCGAGCTCTTTTTGGTTTTCCAGATCCTGGAGGTCACGGGCGCTGATTGTTCCGGCTTTCACGAGTTCGACTCCGTTTGCATAGTTGCGCTCCGCGACATCTTTATCGATTCTGGCTCTCCTGAGACTGAGCTGAAGTTTCTGCCGTTGCGTCTGCAGACGGGAAGGGTCTATCACCAGAATCGTATCGCCCTTTGATACTTTCTGACCCTCCTTGACTGCTATCCTTTCTATTTTTCCGCTGGCTTCACTTTTAAGTTCCACATTCACTACTGGCTGCACAACCCCGGTTTGGGAGATGACGTCCCGCAGGTCGGTTCTGCTTACTGTGTGGCGTTCCTCCAAAAGAGGAGCTTCAGTCTTCTCTTTTCCGCAGGATGATATCAGGATACATACGGCCGAGATAAATAGAAATGCATAAAGCTTCATTTAAGTTCCACTCCGAATCTGTTGAACGTGGCGCCGGTGATTTCGTCAATGATGATCTGCAGTTTTTTCAGCTGGACAAGAGATTGAGCGTAGCTTGTCTGGGCTGCTGTAAGGTCATTCTGAGCCTTTTCCATAGAGAGACGGTTTTCGGTCCCCAGCTCATAGCCTTTCATAGTGGCGTCGAACTGTTTCTGAGCCAGTTCGCTTGAGGCTTGTGCGTATTCGACCTGCAGCTTATCTTGTTCCCATCTTCTTTTTAATTCGCCAAGCTGGTGTTCGAGATTGATCTTGTGCTGTTTTTCGTTTTCTCCCTGAATTTCGAGATCAAGCCTCCTCCGTTCGATTTCGGACCGGTTCGAGGTCTGGGGCAGATCGTAGCTGAGGATCAGACCGATGCTTTTGTTCGCCTGCGGGGTGAAGGAGGAAAAGAATCTGGAATCCAGCGCACTTCTGCTGTAGGATGCCTGTACATTGACCGTAGGTAAAAGTTCGTTTTTGGCTTGTTTCAGATGCATGTTCAATAGGTCCCTCATCCGGCTGAAGATTTCCAATTGGGGATCGTACTTCCGTGCCAGGTCCATGAATTCCCGAGGTTCCGGCAGATCGGGAAAGTTTAGGCTGACAGAATCTGATATGGAGATCGAATCCGCATCTTCGTT
>JBKHHW010000032.1:0-25166 GCA_046538945.1 Chitinispirillaceae bacterium
TGAGGATAGCCGCAAGGAGTTAGTCCGTCCCCATCGGTTGGCCTTGAGGATAGCCACAAGGAGTTAGTCCGTCCCCAAACAATATGAGGCACAACGGGGCTGTTGGTGATGGGGATTCCCCCCCGGGGCAGCTATTAGCGGAATATCTTTATAAACAGCGGACCCTTGTTGCGGTTCTCCTGAATCATTCTGTCCAGGCAGTAGATCGAATCCGAGCGGCTGATATCCACCTCCTTTATGACCCTTCCCTTCGCGTTGTAGAGAATCGCTTTCTGGTAGCCCCTGAAACTTTCCCTGGGTCTGCTCCCCATGACGGACACGAAAGCCATGTCCCGGTTGGGGCTGTAGGGCTGGGGCTTGAACACCGCCTTCGGGGGCGACTGGGCCAGTTCCCTCTCACTTGAAAGCGAGTCTTCGGATACAGGGTCCTGAGCGTTGATATTTGTCGCAGCCCAAAGCGACAGTATCAGAAACGGCAGGAGGTTGAACAGTTTTGCGCGCATGCTGGAAACTCCGCTTGGCGTATCTGGGTCTACTAATTTAGTGTATCATCAAATTTAGTATATTATAAATTCAAGTAGGCGGTTTTGCAAGTACGCAGGCGGATCTGACTGGAGAAAGTGTATTCAGAAGCAGTACGCGTGCGCTGCCCGGGCTTATTTTAATGAAGAACTCCCGGCCGGGGTAGCCGGCCGGGAGTTTAAAATCAGGAACGGTATGCGAGCAGGCGTTTGCTGCGCGAGGAGTGTTTCAGGCGCCTCAAGGCCTTTTCCTTTATCTGCCGAGCTCTTTCCCGGGTCAGATTGAACCTCTGGCCTATCTCCTCCAGAGTGTGGGAGGTCTCTTCGCCTATGCCGAAGTAGAGCCGGACCACTTCCTTCTCCCGCTCACTCAGGGTGTTGAGCGTCTTGTTGATCTCCTCGTGCAGTGAAATGTCCATAAGCCCGTTATCGGGCAGTGCCTGATCTCTGTCCTGAAGCAGATCAATGAGTTTTGAGTCCTCCCCGTTCTGAAGAGGGGCATCCAGGGACATGTGGCTGTTGCCGATCTTGATGGTCTCCCGCACCTCGTTTTCGTCAATCTCAAGTTCCTGGGCGATCTCCTCCACGTTGGGAAGCCGTCTGTACTTCTGCTCAAGCCTGCTCTGGGTCTTTCCGATTTTGTGGATGGTTCCCACTCTGTTGAGCGGCAGTTTTATGATCCGGGACTGCTCGGCCAGTGCCTGCAGAATAGCCTGGCGGATCCACCAAACCGCATAGGAGATGAATTTGAAATTCTTCTTTTCATCAAAGCGTTTGGCCGCTCTGATGAGTCCCAGATTTCCTTCATTGATCAGATCACTTAAGGGAAGGCCCTGGTTCTGGTAATTCCTGGCCACACTTACCACAAAACGCAGGTTGGCTCTGACCAGTACCTCCAGAGCCTTGCGGTCACCTTTGCGTATTCTTACCGCAAGCTTCGCCTCTTCCTCTAAGGTGAGGCTTCTGTTCTTGCCGATTTCTTTAAGATAAAGTGCTAGTGAACCTTCCTCAGGCAGAAACTGAGTTCTTTCCATATGTTTCCGTTACCTCTCCTGTTATTCTACCCGAAATGGTTAGTAAAAAGTGCTATAATATAGAAAAATCACAGATCGGGTGCAACACACACACTCGCCATAGTGGGTATTGTACCATCTCGACGGCATCAGTTCAAAACTATTCTGAAGCATCCCGCGCTCTCCGGCAAATTGTCCTCAAACCCGGACGGTTCTGTGGCATTTTTTTGTTTTTTCTGAAATTTTGTTTGGGCGAAATGAGAAACATCAAACCACTTCCAATGCTGCCGATTCACCTTATTTGGGATAATTTGGGCGTGGTGCGTTCATAAAAAAATCACACAGAATGCATCCGGGCGTCTCAGCAGGTATGTCTGATTAGAGATTTATCCGGAAATCAGAACCCACTCCGAAGCACTCGATTCCCGAACCGCTGGAGCGGATGATTCTTTGTGCATCCTTCACCAGTTCATCCATCTGGTCGTCGCTGCGTCGGTTGTTGATATGGAACAGGCCAAAACGGGAAACTCCGGACTTGACGGCCAGCTGTGCCGCATCGGTGTATTTTGAATGTCCCCAGGCGGTGAAATTGGGATATTCAGCTTCGGTGAATTCGGCATCATGGAAGAGGAGGTCTGCGTTCTGGCAGAACTGCTGGTAGTACTCCGTGGGTCGGCTGTGGGGCTGTTCATCCTCCAGTTCGTTATCGGTGAGAAAGACAAAAGAGGTGTCCTTCTCCTCAATCCGGAAACCGGTTGCGCCGTTAGGGTGATTGAGCACAATGGGGATGATGGTGAGTGAACCGATCTGGAATGGTTCTTTCGACAGGTCTTCAAATTCTATTTTGGAGGGAATGGTGTCGAAATCCACCGGAAAGTAGGGATCTCTCATGATTTCCTTGAGCACGGTTTCGAAGGAGCCTGTCTTGCAGTGGTTGCCGAAAATGGTGAGTTCAGTCTGTTCTTTGTAGATGGGGGAAAAGAAGGGGAAGCCCATGATGTGGTCCAGATGGGCATGGGTGAAAATGAGATTCATTTCACGGATGTCGCTTTGGTTGAACAGGGAATTGCCCAGGTTGCGGATGCCGGTGCCTGCATCGATGATTACCGTGTCCCCCTCATTTGATTTCACCTCGATGCAGGTGGTGTCGCCTCCGTAGCGGATGAATTCCGGTCCGCTCACGGGCAGGCCACCTCTGGAACCCCAGCAGCGAATGTACATAAACAAGCCCCGGTTGAAGCGTTTAAAATGATGGATGTGTCCCTATACTGTTATATATAACTCATTGCATCGCCGGTTAGCGAGAAAAAAATATGGCAGGTTCAGGCGGTAAGGCCCTAAAAACCGTTTGCTGCAGAGTGTGGCGTGCGGTTTGCTTTATTTTTCTGGGCTGGGGGTCCCCGTTTTTCCGCGGGGAACCGGCGCGGATGTATTCCGATGTCCAGATGCGGAGATTTGTGTATGGAGAACAGAAAAGTTCTGGTGGTGGAGGACCATGAGGATATGCGCATGCTCTACAGGGTCCTCTTCCGCAGAGAAAAGGGAATCGAATTCCTGGAAGCCTCCAACGGCGAGGAGGCTCTGAAGGTAGTAACCGGGGAAGCTCCCGATCTGGTTCTGGTCGATGTATCTCTTCCGGGCATGAACGGGATAGAGTTCACCAGGCGTCTAAAACGCGACTTCCCCCACATCAGAGTTCTTGTGGTGACCGGCCATGACGCCGATCGGTATCACGGGGAGGCGATGGAGGCCGGTGCCGACGATCTGGTGACAAAGGGTGATGCTTCCGAGGTGGTCGGGATCTGCAGAAAGCTGCTTCGTCCGGATAACGATTGATTTTTGTAATGAAATCCGCAGGGCCGTTCCGGCACCAGGAGGCCTATTCTGTCATTCACCGGATAAAGCTCAGCTTGACATCGGCACTTGCCTGCCGTACATCCTTCATGTATCTTAAAGAGTGAACTTGCTCTGAATATTACTGCTTGTTGAAAACAGATCGTACTGTATTTTGTTTGTCGCCACACACTTATTCTCATTTACAATTACCACCCGTGTGTTCTGATGTGCTCCGGATAATTCGTTGGAATTGTGAATGAGAGGATATCTCGATGCCTTTCCCGGAGTCTTTTTAGATGGTCAACGACTTAGCTTATGAACAGAAAAAAGCTGCCCGGCCCGATGCCGAACAATCCGGTTTGTCGTTTCCGGTTATCTGTATTGCGGTGAATCCACTCTGCAGTGATGCTCTGGAAGAGTTGCTTTCACTTCTTCCGGCGGATCTGCAATCTGCGCTTGTTCTGATCCGTCAGCTTCCCGCAGGTCGAGAGGCTCCGGAGTTCAGTCTGCCGAATCTGAATCCGGAAGTGCATGAAATCGTTGACGGATTGAAAGTGCGGCCGGGTAAAATTTATATATCTCCTTTTGACAAGTGTGTAAAGATCGGAAACGGCCGGTTCAGAATATCCCGGAATACGACATCTTCCCCTCTGGATACCCTCACCAGTATCGCAGAACAGTGTGGCTCCAAATCGGTGGTGGTGCTCCTGCCCGGCTCCGGAACCGATTGTATGAGGGGCGTTCAGGAAGTGGACAGCCGGGGAGGTGTTGTCCTGGTATGCGGTTCTGATACAAAAGGCATTGATGGTCTGTGCAGTTATTCTCCGGATACTGATCTTGCCGGGGGAATGGCACCTGAAGCTATCGCCGGGGAAATTATCCGGATTTCCTCTGAAGAGGCGGAGCAGAACAGCTGCTCCGGAAAGGAACTGGACAGGATCTGTCAACTGATATCTGAAAACTCGGGTCTGAAGATCCTCAACTACAAAGACAGTGTGGTGCAGCGCAGGATCGGGCGCAGAATGCTTTTGAACGGAATCTCCTCCCCCCGGGACTACTCGGCTTTTCTGGCCCGGTCTCCTTGCGAAGTGCGCCACCTTGTATCTGATTTCATGATCGGGGTCACCTTCTTCTTCCGGGATGCTCCGGCTTGGGATGTGCTGAGAAACAGAGTGGTTTCCCAACTGATCAGTGAAAATACAGATGAACCCCTGCGTGTGTGGAATCCGGGATGTGCGACAGGCGAGGAGACCTACTCCCTTGCCATGCTTCTTAAGGATGAAATCGACAAATCGGGCAAAGTCCGTTCCGTACAGATATTCGCCACCGATATCTGCGAATCCTCTCTTGAGCGGGCCAGATCCGGAAAGTATTCAGAAGAGGCCATGCGGTCGCTGCCGGAAGGATTTACTGCAAAGTACTTTGTCCCGGCCGACGGGGGTGATTACCGTATGGTAACCAAGACGGTAAGGGATTCGGTTGTGTTTGCAAAACAGGACGTGCTCTGCGATCCGCCCTTCTCAAAAATGGATCTGATAGTCTGCCGCAATCTGCTTATCTATCTGAATCCCGAAGCTCAGGAAAAATGCCTTGAAACGTTCAGGTATGCGCTCAAGGATAACCGTTTTCTTTTTCTTGGCAATGCGGAAACAGTGAGCAGGAAGGATCTGTTCTTTGTTCCTTTCGAAGTGAAAAGTTGCCGCATATACCGCAAGAAAAGCGGAGAGGTGTCCGCTCGGCTCCCGCTCCATCTGCTTTCTTTGGAGACGGGCAGGGTTGAGCGGCCGGAATCTTCCCGAAAAGAGAACCGTAACCTCATTTTTTCGGTTCAGGAAAGTCTGCTTGAGAATTTTGGCCCTGCGGCAGTG
Organism: Chitinispirillaceae bacterium; assembly: GCA_046538945.1. GTDB lineage: Bacteria > Fibrobacterota > Chitinivibrionia > Chitinivibrionales > Chitinispirillaceae > JAEZKC01. The sequence goes on from JBKHHW010000032.1 coordinate 5,239, forward strand.
GCGGTAAACCGCCAGTACGAGATACTCTATACCAGTGGACGGGTGAACCGGTATCTTTGCTTTCCCCGGGGGGCTCCCACCTACAATCTGCTTGATCTTCTTCCCGAAGAGGCGCGCAACCGTGCAAGGGGTGCGATTTACAGTCTGCTCAATGAAAATCGCGAGACTTTCAGGTTTCTTTTTTCTTGCGACAATGAGAACGATGATGGCGAAATCGCAAAAGTATCAGTCACTGTCAGGAAAGTTGACGGGTGGAGCGAGGGGTATCTGTTCGTTTTCGAGGATCGAAGAGAAAATGGAACTTCTTCTTCCGAAAACGGGTCGGAGGAACCGGGCCAGCTGCAGCAGCTCAGAAATGAATTATCCGCCACTCAGGAGGATCTCAACCGTCACATCGAGCAGCTCAAGATTCTAAACGAGGAGATGCAGTCATCAAACGAGGAGATGCAGGCCGCAAACGAGGAGCTCGAGACATCAAGAGAGGAGCTTCAGTCCCTCAACGAGGAGCTTATCACTGTCAATTCCCAGCTCCAGACGAAAGTGGAGGAGCAGGAGGAGACGAACAATGATCTGAACAACTTTCTTCTGAGTACGAACATACCCACCCTTTTTCTCGACAATCAGTTCCGGATCCGTCGTTATACGCCCGCTATGGAAAGGCTGATCGGGTTCATGCCCTCGGATGTGGGCAGGTCTGTCCGGGATTTCTACTTGTCAAAAATGGGGAGCGGCTTTCTCAAAGATGTCGAAAAGGTACGTGGTGACCTGATACCTGTTGAAAGGGAGATCACGATGGGAAGCGTGTGGTTCATCCGGTCAGTGCTGCCTTACAGAACATCTGACGAACGCATTGAGGGTGTCGTGGTGACCTTTACCGATGTTTCTCAGCTAAAAACTGCTCACGATAATCTGAAAGCCGCTGCTGAAAAGTTTCGCATCGTAGCCGATTTCACTTATGACTGGGAATACTGGCGCAGTCCCGACAACAGCTTTCTGTATGTGACGCCTTCATGCAAAAGGGTGACCGGCTACAGCAGGGATGAATTTCTGAGCGACCCCGAGCTTTATGTCAGAATCATTCACCCGGATGACCGCGAGAGAATAGTGCGCCATCTCTTGGATGACATGAGGAGAAAGAGTCCGTGCGAGATGGAATTCCGCATCATCCGCAGGGACGGGGCAGTGAGGTGGCTAAGCCATGCCTGTCAGCCTGTACACGATGAGAACGGAGTGTGTCTGGGCCGCCGTTCATCCAACCGGGACATTACTGACCGAAAGGAAATGGAGAAGTCGCTGAGGGAAAGTCACAAAGATCTCAAACACGCTCAGAAAGTTGCCCAATTGGGGAGCTGGAAACTGAATGTGAAGACAAACGAACTTGAGTGGTCCGAGCAAGTTTACAGAATCTTTGGTATTCCCCAGGATTCGCCCGTCACATATGAACAGTTCTTAGCCGCGGTTCATCACCAAGACCGTGAGTATGTGAATACTCAGTGGAAAGAGGCCGAGGAGAGCGGGTCCTATGAGGTCGAACACAGGATTGTGGTTGATGACCAGGTGAAGTGGGTGTTTGAGCAGGCTGATCTGTCTTATAGGGCCGGGCAACTTCAGTCTGCGTTCGGGACAGTTCAGGATATTACTCAGACCAAGAAGCTTGAGCACAACCTCAGGGAGAGAGAACAGCACTACCGCAGCCTTTTTGAAAACAGCAGCGATGCAATAGGGCTGATTGACTGCAGAACCTGGCGGTTTGTGGATGTAAATACCAAAGCCGAGACGGTGAGCGGGTATGCAAAAGAGGAACTCACGGGGCTTGAATTGGTGAAGCTTTCAGTCGAAGAAAAAGTGGAAGAAATGCAAAGGTACCTGATTTCTTTGCTCAGAGAAAAGAGCTTGAGAACCGAGATGGAGCTTCGGCGTAAAGACGGCAGAGTTGTTCCCGTAGAGATGAATGCGTCGCTTGTGGAGATTGAGGGAGAACCGTTCGCCATCGGTGTCATACGCGATATCTCCGAGCGCAAGGAGTATGAAAATCTGCTGGTTGAGGCGCATTGCCTTGCAGAGGAGCGTGCCGAGGAGCTCGCCTCCATGAACAGGGAACTGGAATCCTTTTCCTATTCGGTTTCTCACGACCTGCGCTCACCTCTCAGGGCGATCACCGGCTTCAGCTCTTTTCTGGAAGAGGACTACGGTGATAAGCTGGATGAGACGGGGAGGGGGTATCTGAAAAAGGTTAGGGAAAATGTCCACAAGATGGGAGCCCTTATAGATGACCTCCTGAGTCTTTCCAGAGTTTCAAGGCTGGAGCTCATGATTCAGGAAATCGATCTGGGCAGCATGGTTTCATCCGTTGTTGCCGAATTGAGGCATGCGGAGCCGGACAGAAAAGTGGAGGTGGTGATAGAAGAGGGGCTCAGGGTGAGCGGTGATGCGCGGCTCATGCAGATAGCGGTTTCCAATCTGGTGGGAAATGCCTGGAAATTCACCGCAAAGACGCGCAATGCGAAAATCGAGGTGGGGTGTGAAAAAGGCACAAAGAAACAGTGCTTTTACATAAAGGATAACGGTGCCGGTTTTGATAAGAGATACAGCGCTAAAATGTTCGCTCCTTTTCAGAGGCTGCACTCGGAAGCTGATTTCACCGGAACGGGGATAGGTCTGGCCATAGTCGAGCGGATAGTGCATCGTCATGGTGGGCGGATCTGGGCCGAGGGCGAAGTCGGCAAAGGCGCCGTCTTCCGCTTTTCTGTGAAATAGGAGTGGAACGGTATTTGCATCTTTTTCAGGACGACAGTTCTGTTTAACCGGATTTTTTCTTCCGGTATCTGCAACTGATCACAAGGAACTAGCAACCAGGTAGGGGAAGCATGAAACTGAGAGTTTTACTTGTGGATGATGAAGAAGTGATACAGATGGGGGTTGCCAAGCATCTTTCCGAGCACGGTTATGATGTCTTTTCAGCTTTCACTATAAAAGAAGCCAAACAGTACATCAAGTCTCAGCCGTTTGACGTAATACTGCTGGATGTGCGGCTGACGGACGGAAATTCGCTCGATCTGATCAGGGACATCAGGGCAAAGGAGAAGGAAACTGCGGTGATCATGATCTCCGGCGCATCGGATGTGAGCACGGCGGTTAAGGCGATGAAGCTGGGGGCGGAGAATTTCATTACAAAGCCGCTCAATATGGATGGACTCAATATCAGCATTCAGAAAAACCTTGAATTGGTAATGTTGAAAAAGAAGGACTCCAGGGTAAAGCGGCTCAAAATGGCCCCTGTCAAACCCTATTTCGGTAACTCCTCCCAGATTAAAACGGTCTGCAGCTATACCAAAATAGCTGCAGGGAACGATGCGGTCGTTCTTCTGACCGGGGAGACCGGAACGGGCAAGGGAATCACGGCCAAGTGGATACACGATCACAGCAAGTGCAGGTCGGGCACCTTCGTGGAGCTGAACTGTTCGGCTCTCAGAGGGGAGCTTCTCAGAAGCGAGCTTTACGGGCATGCAAAGGGGTCATTCACATCCGCGGTAAAGGACCGGGCGGGTCTTATTGAGATCGCCAACAACGGTACGCTCTTTCTGGATGAAATCGGAGACATGGATTTAGAGGTCCAGGCGGAACTGCTTAAGACCATCGAGGAGAAGAAATTCCGCCGTATAGGCGAGAATGTGGTCCGTAGCAGCGATTTTCGACTGATCTGCGCCACTAACCGTGATCTGAGAAAAATGGCTGAAGAAGGCACGTTCAGAAGCGATCTGTACTACCGTATTTGCGTTTTCCCCATTGAACTTCCCTCTCTCAGGGAACGTACCAAAGACATCCAGGGCTATCTGGAGCACTTTTTGAAGGCTTTCGGGTACGACCGGCTGCCTCTGGACAAGGATTTGGTCGAAGCACTCTCCGAGTACAGCTGGCCCGGAAATATCCGTGAGCTCAGAAACATGCTCGAGCGGGCACTCATACTTTCCCAGGGTAAGGCTCTGAAGCTGGAACATTTCCCCGGCCTCACACTCAACGAAGTCGAGGAGCGTGAAGGAGAGGTTCCGGTCTGGAATCTCAACGAGGTGGGCAAACGTCATATCATGCGTGCACTTGAGCATTTCGACGACAAACTGAAGGCTTCAAAAGCTCTGGGCATCACCGTAAGTGCTCTTAATCAGATGCTGGAGAAGGATAAACAGGTGGCTGCATAGAACCCGCTCTGACAGAATATCTTGTGAAGGGACCTGTAGGGATGCAGGTCCCTGAATTCTCCACTCCGTCATCATTGAATTCCCCGAAATTTTCTTTTTTCCAGATAAAGTAGTATATTGCTTCTCTTCCAGGCATCAGTTTTAGTCACATTAACGAGCTGAGGAGAGATGTCCAAAATCCTTATTATCGATGATGAAGAAGCTGCGGTATTCGGCTATTCCCGTTTCTTTTCCAAAAGGGGCTATTCGGTGCAGAGTGCAGGTACAATCGAAGAGGGACGCAGCAAAATGAGCTGCAGCTGCTTTGATGCGGTGGTGCTTGATCTGAAGCTTCCCGACGGCAATGCCCTTGAATTCATCCCCGAAATCAGAGCCGTTAACGAAAATGCAACTATTGTGGTGGTATCCGGAATGGCGGACAGGGAAACGCAAAAGGCTGCTTTGAACCGTGGTGCACACAAGTTTCTGGTCAAGCCGCTACAAATGGAAACCCTCTGTTCTCTTTTGAAGAGAACTATTGAAAAGTCTTCACAGACGATCTGAATTTCACTTTTGTAAGAATTGTTTGACAGTTCCCACAAGATCGGTAATTTCAAACGGCTTTTCCAGAAAGCCATCTCCACCGGCTTCCTTTGCTTTCTCCCGGTCGGTTTTCTGAGTAGCCGCGGTGAGAAACACTATGGCAGGCATCCAGTGGTCGGTGGTTTTCTTCTTGAGCTCTCTGCATATCTCCCACCCGTCCAGGTCCGGAAGACGCACATCCAGAAGAATAAGCCTGGGGTGTTCCGAGTAGGCCAGCTCAAGCCCTTCTTCGCCTGTTCCCGCGGTGATGACACTCACACCTCTGAGTGAAAGATTGATTCTCACCAGTTCGGCGAGGGCTTTCTCGTCTTCTATTACCAGTACATCATTTGGCATATTTCACTTCCTGTCTGGTGTATGTGTATTGATGTTTATTCTTTTATGGTGAATAAGAATGTCGAACCCTGACCCGGTGTGGACTCAACCCAAATGCGCCCTCCATGGGCCTGCACCATTTCTTTTGCAATGGCGAGGCCCAGTCCGCTTCCACTGCCCGGTTTTTCATCTTCTACTATCCGGAAAAATTTTTCGAAAATCAAATTCTGATACTTCGGGGCGATTCCAGGACCGTTATCACTGATTCTCACTGTTCTCATGTGCGGTTCACCGCTTATACTCACCTCGATTCTGTTTCCGAACCGAATGGCATTCTCCATCAGGTTGATGATCACTCGACGGATTTTGTCTTTGTCACAGAATATCGGTATTCTGCCCCAGTCGTCACTATGGGTTGAAATTGATTTTTCCGGACCATACTCCAGGTTTTTGTGAATATCCTCCACCAGCCCTTCTAAGTTGACTGGTGCTAATACCAGTTCCCTTTCGCCTGATTCTGTTTTTGAAATATCCAGTAGGTCACTGACCAGGTCTTTCAATCTGATGGTTTCCTTTTCAATTATCTGAAGGTAATGCCTTGCGTCCTCTCTGTTGATATCCAGATCGGCGGCCAGCAGAGTCTGCGTATATCCCAACACCGCGGTTAAGGGTGTACGCAGTTCGTGGGAAGCCATGGAAACGAACTCCGATTTCATCTGATCAACACCTTTCAGCTGACTGTAAGCTTCTTCCAGTGTTTCCTTTGACTGGACCAGTTTTTTAGAATACCGCCTGAGAGCATTTTCAGCTTTGCGCCGGTCGAGAATGTTTCTGGCCACAGCGGCTGTTTGAGGCAGTTTCGTCGAATGCATGGCAACCTCGAATGGTACTCGTTTCCCATTTCTGCATTTCAGATACGTCTCAAACACCACATTCCCACTGCTGTCTTCAAGAATACCCTTTATCTCTTTGTGTGTTTTCTTGTCAGTAATATCATAAATGGTCATGGAAAGTAGTTCATCATTTGAGTACCCTAAATACCTGCTTGCGGCTCTGTTCGCACTGGATATCCTGCCCGAGGGTTTGTTCATGACAAAAATCGCATCATAGGTATTGTCTAAAAGATATTGGAAACGCTCCAGCTCCTCATATCGTTTCTGAAGTTCGGGGTAATAACTTTTGCGGAAAGATTGTTCCCCCAAACCGATTATTTTACCGCGGACATCCTCGTTAGACTTGAAATCCGAGTGCTCTTTCATAGATTCCCTGTATTTCTTCGACAGATGCCGGGCGCGGATTGGTGGCAATGCATGCATCCCGGGAAGCGTTGAGTGCCATTTGCGGAATGTTCTCCCGGGTTACTCCAAGGTCACCATAGCATCTGTCGAAACAGATGGAATCCCGGAATTTTTTCAGTTTATCTGTAAGCATATTCTTATGATCCTCAGGAGGACGTTTGGGAAAATCCATTCCCATTGCTTTTCCAATGTCTATGTAACGCTCTCTGGCTGAATCGAAATTGAAATCGATTATAAAAGGGGTTAACATTGCATTGCATTCTCCGTGCACTGCATTGGTGACACCTCCTATGGCATGAGCCATAGCATGGATAAGCCCCAGACTGGCATTGGAGAAAGCGAAGCCGGCATGAGTGCTGCCCAGCATCATTTCACGTCTGTAGGTTGTGTCGGATGGTTTTTTCATGACCAGAGGAAAAAATTCATTCAGTATTCTGACTGCTTTGAGAGCATGAAGATCGGTGAAAGGTGAATTCGCATTTGACACGTATGATTCAATCGCATGCGCCAGTGCATCAAAACCGGTCGATATTGTAAGGTTACGGTCCATTGTGAGCGTGGTCTGTGGATCGACAAGAGATACATCCGGCACAAGGGCTTTGCTGATAATCGATACCTTCACCCTTCTTGTGGAATCGGTAATAATTGTAAACTGAGAAACGTCGGCGGCCGAACCGGCAGTGGTGGGAACACACACAAGTGGAGGCCCCGGCAAACTGATCTGGTCCACACCCTCGAATTCGAGTATATGCTTTCGGTTTGTGCTGACTATTCCGATTCCCTTGGCACAATCCACTACACTTCCGCCTCCAACCGCCACAATGAGATCGCACTTTTCCTGCATACAGAATTCAGCACCGTTCATCACTTCATGATCTTTTGGATTGATGGTGAGATCGGAAAATACGGCATAGGGGATTTTCAGTTCTTCCAGTGTGTCGGTCACTTTAACGGTCCACCCCGCCTCGATAATTCCTGGATCGGTGACTACCAGAGCTTTTGTCCCCCCGAAGTTCTTCACGTATCTGCCCGCAAGATCGAGAGCTCCGGTTCCGAAAACTATCTCCGGAACAACAAATTTTCTGAGCTGATTACGTTTGTCTTCCATTGAGCTGTTGACTCTTTTCAGATGGATTGTTACTCTCTTATGGTGAAAAAGAACGCCGTACCCCGACCCGGAGTGGACTCCACCCATATACGCCCGCCGTGAGACTGCACTACTTCCTTTGCAATCGCCAGACCCAGACCGCTTCCGGTGCCGGGACTCTTTTCCTCCTGAACCCTATAGAACTTTTCAAAGATTTCCCCCTGGTGTTTCGGGGCAATTCCCGGTCCGTTGTCGCTGATTTTAACCATGCGTTCGTGCGGCTCTCCGCTTATCCGCACCTCAACTCTGTTACCGAACCTCAGGGCATTCTCCATGATGTTTAGAACGACCCTGCGAATCTTTTCCCTGTCTCCTTTAACAGGCTTTCTTCCCCATTCATCACTGATAACGGAAATTTTTTTGTCGGGACTTACCTTCAGATATTCCAAAGTATTCTTCACCAGTTCTTCGAGATCGACCTGCTCCTTTTTGAATTCCGCTCTCCCCGATTCGATTTTCGACAGATCGAGAAGATCGCTCACAAGATCTCTCAATCTGACAGCTTCTCTTTCGATAATCTGCAAATATTGCCGGCTTTCTTCTCTGTTGAGTGTTATATCGGGAGCCAATAAAGTCTGAGCGAATCCCAGAACGGAAGTGATGGGGGTGCGCAGTTCGTGGGAAGCCATGGAGACGAACTCGGTCTTGACCTTGTCTATGTCCAAAAGCCGCTTGTTTGCATTCTGAAGATTGCTGTTCGTGTTGGTCAGTTCCTCATTGGCTTTTTCAAGCCTGTGCTGGTACCTGGTGAGGTCAGATTGTGCCTGTTTCAGCTCGGTTACCTCCGTTGCGGTGCCGATTATCTGAGTGACACGGCCCTGTTCATCTCTTTTAAAAGGGGTATCGTGGCTTATAAACCAGCGCCAGTTTCCTGAGGTGTCTTTCATGCGGTATTCAATGCTGAGAATCTGATTATCCGATGCGGAAGCCATGTTTTGCAGATGTGCAATGAATTTGGGAAAGTCATCAGGATGCATCATTGTATCAATAACTTCTCTCCCCATAGAAAGGATCTGTTTATCGCTGTATCCGATTGCTCTGGCCACATGTTTGTTCTGGAAAATTGGGGCCTGTTTTTCGAGATCGAACACATACAAAACATTTGGATTGGTGTCGAATATCTTCTGCACAAACTGCTTCTGCTTCGTGATCTCTTCTAGGTGTTTTTCCTCTGCCATTTGGCTTTTTCTCACATCTGTGATATCGCGCTGAGTGCCCCAGATACGCACCAGCTGCCCGTTCTCAACGATTCCGAAGACATTGTTGAGAAAAAAGTGCTGATTTCCGTCCTTATCCACTTCATCGGAGATGAAATCGGTGACTCGGTAGTCTTCTTGTGCCAAGGTCTTCAGAAAGAGCCGGTTCTGCTTTTTATCCCTGCCTCCGTGGAACTGGGGCAGTTTTTTTCCGTTCAGTTGCTCTTCGGATTCAAAGCCGTACATTCTGGCAAAGGCCAGGTTCGCTTCGGCCACCTGAGCCCTTTCATAGAAGAGATCGACCTGCAGCTCGGGAGACAGACTGGCGGGGATGGGCTCGGCAAGTTCGATTCTGTAAACTCCGTCTGATGTCAGTTTAATGTAGGTTCTGTACCGTTCTTCACTTAACCGGAGCTTCTCCTGAGCGGTTTTTCTTCCGGTGATGTCAAGCATGGTTCCGCATGCCCTCACAGGCTTACCCTTCTGATCCCTTTCTATCACCCGTCCTCTCGAGAGAGTCCAGATGGTAGCTCCCGATTTGGTATGAAAACGGTGCTCGACATGAAAGGAGGGTATCTCTCCGGACAAATGCCTGCGGATTTCACCGAAAACCAATGATCTGTCCTCGGGGTGAAGGAGGCTATTGTAGGTATTCATGTCAGGCGAGAGTTCTTCCGGAGAATAGCCGACTATTTTCGCCCATCTGTGATCATAAATGACCTTGTCACTGGTGATATCCCAGTCCCAGGTGCCCATTTCGGTGGCGTCAAGCGCAAGTTCGAGCCGTTCCTTGGTTTCCCTGATCTGCTGATGAAGCCTGTACTGCTCGGTGTTGTCTGTAAATGCGAGGACCACTCCTCTGATTCTGTTCTGTTCGTCGGTGATCGGAGCGGCAGAGTCGGAAATGTTGTATTGCTCGCCGGTTCTGGAAACCAGCACGGTATGATTGGCAAGTCCTACAATGAGTCCGGTCGAGAGTACTTTTGTAACCGGATTATCCACCGGCTCTCCTGTGATTGCATTGTAGATTCTGAACACATCCCTCAGCAATTTCCCTTTAGCTTCTTCCGTGGGCCATCCGGTGAGCTTTTCCGCTAAATTGTTCATTCTGATGATCCGGCCCTGTGTGTCGGTGGAAATCACCCCGTCGCCGATGGAGGCCAGAGTTATACGCAGACTCTCTTCACTCTCCTTAAGCGCATCTTCCCACTTTTTTCGTTGAGTTATGTCTGATGCTGACCCCAGAACTTCCCTTACAGATCCGTCTGCTTCATGTGAGAAAACCACATGCGTATTCCTGAACCAGTGCCAATTGCCCTCCACATCTTTCATGCGGTATTCGATTTCGGCATATTCGTTTTCTTCAAGAAATTGAAGCTTTTCAGTATACTGTCTGACAGTAGATAAATCGTGGGGGTGTACAACCGAATCAAGGAATCGGGAACCGGACCTTTGAAGTTCTTGCGAAGAGTATCCCATGTAGGATTCTAAAGATTTGTTTTGAAACACCGGACGACTTTCTTTCAGGTCGTATATGAAGAGTAGATTGGGCACTATGTCCAGAATCTTCTGTATACGATCCTTCTGCTCCTGTATCTGCCGCTCTTTTTCTTTGCGCTCGGTTACGTCCAGAAGCAGCCCGGTCATCCTGAGCGATCTATCGTTGGTACCTTTGGCCAGTTTGCCGCGGGTTTCTATCCATCTGATGTTTCCCGATTCGTCCCGTACCGGGTGCTCGATTCTGAACTCCCGGTCCGGATCTCCCAACCGGATGAACTCCCTGATCTTGCTGTCCAGAGCACCTCTCTGCTCCCGGGGGACTTTAGCCATGTAGGATTCGTAGCTTTCGACCTGAACCTCGGGACCGGCGGAGAAAAGATGATCCAGTCTGGGGTTCCATTTGAGATCTCCCGAAGCAATATCCCATTCCCATTCTGCCATTCCGGATGCCTTAAGTGCCCGGTTGAGACGTTCATGGCTGGATTGAAGAGTTTTCTCCAACTCTATCCTGTGAAGCCCTGAACCGATATCACCCGCAACCTCCACCAGCAGATCCTTTTCCTCCCGGGTAGCCGCAAAGCCGCTCGGAAGAGAAATCCCCAGAATGCCTTTTGGCTGACTCTCCTTTCCGATTCTTAAAAGCAGCTTTGATTTACCGGGCTCAAGGCTTGCGCAGAGACAACCGCAGCCCAGGCTTTCCTTCTGCTCATAGTTGAGAAGAACATCCGCTTTCTCCCGGATGACACTGGTGAGATACTGAGGGGTATCTCTGCGTTTGAGGTCCTTTTCAAAAAGGGAAAAGTCCTCCTCGTTACCGGAGTGAGCGGAAGCGGTCACCTTCTGGTTTTCATCCAGCAGCACTATCCAGGCAGACTCGTAGGAAGGAACCGTCGTCAGAATGCCGCAGGCGGTATGTATGAGTTTAACGGATTCCTGCTCTTTGACAATAAACTGATTTATATCTCTGATGGCAGCGAGGACTTTTATAAGGTGATCCTCACGCATCTGCGCTTCTTTGCGCCTGGTGATATCGTGCGCTACCCCCAGGAAAGCATAGGGTTTGCCGTTTTGGGAGAGAACGCAGCTTTCGGACTCTACCCAGATGACAGAGCCGTCCCGGCACCTTACCGGAAATTCCTGAATGTCTCTTTTTCCGTCTTTGAGAACCTGATCACGGTTTTCTTTCAGGCGCCGGGCATACTCCGGGTATGCGATTATGGTATCGAAGTCGAGTCCTTTACGTATGTCTTCGTCGGTATACCCGGTAAGACTTTTGGCCCGCTGGTTGGCCTCCAGCACAATACCGTCGAGACTTGAAACGAATACGGCCAGAATGGTGTGCTCGGAGAGGGCCTCATAACGGCGGGCGTATTCCCTCTCCTGCCCGGAGAGATCCGTATATTTTCTGGAATCACTCATCCGTTCCTTCTTGCGATATGCGGCTGTATGCCATTTCCTTTACTTTCAGCCGCGAGGACCATACCATCATAATTTCGGGCTTCACTGATCTTGTAAAGCGCTTCCCCCCGCAGCAGATTCAGATAATGTACCGGGAGGTGAAGGACTTTCCCGGTTTCCGGAATAACGTCTATTAGTACTAGCCTGGTACTCGCCGTCTAATGTGCTCCTCTACCGATTCGGATTTCTGCGGATCACCATATTGTAAAAGCAGTTTCTGTACCAGTAGTGACACTCTCCCCAGTAGCCGCCGAAAACGGATCGGCCGTATCCGGGTTGCGGTTCTTTCTCAAAATGGGAAAGTGAACATTACTGTCCGGGCGAAATATACAGCCCCCAGATCCGGGAGACATTCCGGGGCTGAAGACTCCCTTTTTTGTGCCTGATCCGCGGCACTGCATTTGCTTTTCAGGAATTGTCCCTTTCCCCCGGCTGACTATATGAACAGACAAAAAGTTTCAAGAACCGCCGGTTTCATACTGCTCTACTCAGTTTCGGGCGCTCTGGGACTGTATCTGCTCCTTCTTGTCGTGATCCACCTGCCCCCCGTTCAGGATTACCTCCTCTCCGTTCTGGAACGGCAGATAAATCCCGCTATCAGGGGAACACTGGAAGTAGCCTCCTTCAGGACCGACCTGGTGAATTTTATCACATTCTCCCAAATCAAAGCCTTCAGGCATGGTGAAGACAGAGATTCGCTATACATCCAGAATCTGATGGTGGACTATTCCATACCGGCGCTTTTGGATAAGAAAGTGAAAATCGATGCCGTGGGGGTAAGGGACGGTGAGATATACCTTGTAAGGGATTCCACAGGCAGTCTGCAGTTTCCGCTCCTCCCCAAACCGCAGCCGAAGGCGCCTGAACCCGATACTGCCCCCGGTTTTCTTCCCAAACCATGGGAGCTGGTGGTGGATACCGGGTTTGTGGAGGATGTGAATTTCTCCTACCGCGACCGCCAGCTTGACCTTTCCACCACCTTTGAGTCTCTGGACATAGGGGTAAGCTCCCGCAACCTGGACTCACTTCTGGCTCAACTTTCTTCCGAACAGATACTGGTGCGCTCTCCCTGGTGGAACGGGACACTGGATACTCTCTATACCAGAGGGAGAAGAGATAATTCCCTGGTCGACCTGCACAACTTTCTGATTTCGGGTGACCAGGCCCGGCTTCGTCTGTCCGGGACGGTTCCCCTGTCACTTTCTGCCCCGTTCAATCTCACCGGAAACGCCCGGGGTCAACTTGCACCTTTGGTCAAGGAATTGTTTGCTGCAGCCGATACGTTGAGGGGTTTTGTTCAGGCGGATTTCGATGCCCAGGGTACGCTGGAGTCACCCCGGCTCAGAGCCGTTGTGACTTCCCCCTTTGTTCAGTACAGAACCTATGAGCTTGATTCAGTCTATATACACGCGCGCTACACTGAATCGGAAACTCTCCAGGTCGCTTCCTTTCTGCGCAGCCCCTACGGAACAGTCCGGGTGGATGGTGCTCTGGGGATTCCGGGTCTGATACTCTCTCCAAAATCCGGCGGGTACAAAGCGTGGGTGAATGCGGATGTGGCCCGGCTCTCCGCCCTGCTGAGAAAAGCAGGGCTTGCGCCGCCTCAGGTGGACGGCACGGCGGACCTTGATCTCTTCGCCCAAAGTGATTCTCTTCTGTCTCTCCCCGATTCTCTTCTTATGACACTCGTAGTGAATCAAAAGGGACCGCCCGCACTGGACACTGCCCGGGCCCGTCTGCAACTTGTCAACGCCAGGTGGGCTCTCGATGCCCTGCTTGGCAGAGGAAACCGTCTTTCCGGAAGCGGAACCGCCCGGTTTCCGGAAACACTTCAGGGAGATCTTCAGGGAACGCTCTCAAACCCGCAACTGATTACCGAATTCCTTTTTCCCGAGCCCGTAACCGGTTCCCTGACCTTTGACGCCTCTTTCAGAAATGTGCTGAAACGTCCCCGGCTTCGGGTGCAGGTCGACTCCGACTCTCTCGCCTGGAGAGGGGTGATAGCCGGGCGGCTTGCGGGCGTAGTACGTTATGACGGACGCTGGATAATCGACCGATCGTCCGCTCTTTTTCTGGCTGACCTGGGACGGCTTGAAATGCCCGGTGTCGGGCAGATCGGCGGCGATCTTCGGGCGGAAGTTTCCGCCCAGGGTGCTCTGCCCATACCGCGGATGCAGGCTGACGTGGTAGTGACTGATCCCGGGTATGCGGATTACTCGGCTCAGGAAATCCAGGCCCGGCTGCGCTTCAGAGATCAGACCCTTTTCTGGGACCGTCTGGAGGTCCGGACAGATACCTTCCGGCTCTCTTCCACCGGCCAGACCGATTTCCTTTCACCCCGCCGGAGCGCTCAGGCCCAGCTCCAGTTGGACGTGAGGGAAAAGCCTGCCGCAAGCTTATCCGTCGAGGGCGCATTTGTGGATGATTCCCTGCATGCGACCAGTGTGGTTGAATATCTGGTCCCCGGAAGGATCATTCCCGATCTGCCCTTTTTCCCCTGCTACGAGGGGGGGGCAAGCGTTCGGGCGGTTGTGGGTGAAGGGTATTGTGTAAGGAGAGGTGATCTGGATTTTGATTTCATGCAGTTTGCACCCGCCCTTGAGGAACCGTACCTGATCAGTGGGAGTGTGGGGTATCAGGGAAATGTTCTGGATGGAGAAGTGCTGGTACGGGAGGATGATCTGTCTTCAACTCTTGCTCTGGGAGCGAATCTGCTGCTTGAAAGAATCTGCCCTGACAGTCAGTTCAGGCCTGGTGAGGGAAGTGCGGTGAGGGTTGTAACTCGCGATTTCGAGTACGGTCCTCTTGTCAAAGCCTATTTACCCCGTTTCTTTGCCCAGGGCGCTTTCAGCAGCAGCGTAGAGGCTACTCTGGAAAACGGGAGGTGGTATCTTGACGGGGTGGTGAATGTGGCAGCCGACACGCTTGCCTATCCGCCTCAGGATATCTATGCCTCCAATGCGATAGTCACTCTCAGGCCCCGAGGTACTGTCGGTTCGCCTCAGGGCTCTTTCAATATGACAGCCCGGGGGATAGAGTATGCGGCTAACTCCATCAATAATACAGCAGTTGTGGGGAGTATAGATTCCCATGCGGTCATGATAAGGACACTTGTGGGAACTTTTGAAGACGAAGGCTTCATTTCCGCTTCGGGCACGGTGCCTTTCAGTCTGGGAGCCCCAACAGGCCAGGATGCCCGTTTTATTTTCGAAGCGGAAAAGGTTCCGCTTGCCTTTGCCAACCCTTTTCTGCCCACGGTGCAGGTTGTTGCAGGGACCCTTTCCGGCAGGGGTTCGGTTGTTTTCGGTGAAAAGCTGGATGCGGACGGCGCGCTGACGGTAAGCAATCTGCAGGTCGGGTATGATCTGTGCAATCTGGATGCCGGTCCTTTATCGGCGGATCTTTTCCTTGTCAACGATTCCGTGGTGCTCGGCAGGCTTGCCGGAGAGGTTGGGGGAGGGGTGATCGGGGCAAAGGGTTTCATTCAGCTGGGACTGTGGAGCATAGAGGACTTCAGTTTTGACGTGGGAGCCCGTGGGGCACGGATTTTCTGCGATGATTTCGTGGAGCTGGGCATAGGCGGTGCCAGAATCAGTTATGAAATGGAGGAGGACGGGTATCTGCTTACTTCAACAGTTTCCTTTGCGGAGAGCCGGTTTGACCAGGTGATTTCGCTTCAGGAAATTATCGACAGGGCAATCACTACTATTCCGCCCGGGCCCATACCTACCATCATGAGGGAAACTGAGGTGGATGCCACGGCGGTGTTCAACCGCAATCTTCTTATCGACACCAATTTCGGCCGGTTTCTTCTTGATGGGCGTATGGCGGTGTCGGGCACGCTTGCACGCCCCAGATTTAACGGCGTTCTGACGGTGGCTGAGGGCACGGTGCAGTATCTTGACCGGGAGTTTGAGATCGAAGAGGGAATACTGCGCCAGTTCGATCCCTTTGAAATCAACCCTGAGCTTGACATTTCCGCATCCACCCGGACTCGGGCAATCACTCTTGCCGACCCGGCTGACTACACCATTTCCGTTTCGGTTACCGGGACGCTGCGGGAGCCTCAACTTGATGTCGCGTCCAGCCCCCCTCTGGAACAGCAGGAAATCCTGAATCTTCTCACGCTCAGTACCACCGAGGGAGGACCAGGTCTTCCCCGCACCGGGGAGATTGTTTCGTCGCACATAACCGGTATCGGTTCGCAGCTTCTGGAGCAGGCGTTCGGGATCGACAACATAAGCGTGACCGGAAATCTTTTCGCTGTTCCGGAAAACGGAGGGTTGACTTTCACGGTCAGGGAAGATCTCACTTCGGACCTGACAGTCGTGTACCAGTCGGATCTGCTTGATCTGGCAAATCAGGGTATTCTGGTAAATTACCGTTTGTTTCCCCGTTTCCGTCTGATAGGGCAGACCCAGACCGTCGGAGAATCGGAACTGGGTTTCAGGTACACCATACGAAGATGATGTGAAATGGAAAGAAGAGCGTTTTTTTTGATTATGGTCCTGGCGGGGCAGATTCTGGCTCAGCGGCAGCAGTGGTATGTTGAAACTTTGGAATTTGCGGGAAACGAGAGTATAAGCCGTCAGGTTCTTCTTTCGCGGATGCAGCTTCAGCCGCCTGATTTTTTCATCCGTTACAGGTACACCTTCTCTGTTTTAACTGACGATATCTACAGGCTTGAGCGTTTTTACGCCTCCAGAGGCTATCTTAACGCCAGGGTGCGTATCGCTCAGGTAGTCAGAGACAGCTCGGTGCAGGGAGTTTACATCCGGCTTCGCATTCATGAAGGTGTTCAGACCATCGTGGATTCGGTTGCATTCACCAGTAATGAAATTTTCAGTGATTCTGCTCTTCTGCGGTTCACTCTTCTGAAGAGAAACGAACCGCTGGATTCCCTTTTGTATGCTCGAAGCGGAGGGGTCATTGAAGACAGCCTTGCGTCCCGGGGTCATCTGTTGGCGGAGGTGGAAGAGCGTATACGTTTTACTGATCAGCGGGATACCGCCAGGGTGGTCTACACCATAAGGGAAGGTCCGCTGGTTCTGATCGGGAATGTGGGGATAGAGGGGGCGGGTGTTGTCAGAGAGGAAGTGGTCCAGAGAGAGCTGATGCTTGAGAACGGCTCTGTTCTGACCTCGGGCAGGATTGCCCGTTCCGTGGGCCGTCTGTACAGTACGGGGCTGTTTGACTTTGTGCGGATCGAGCCTGTTGATACGGCATCCGTTCCCTCTGAACTCGATACGGTGGTGGTTCCTGTACGGGTTCAGGTGCAGACGGCGGATTTCTTCTCGCTCACTACAGGTGGTGGATACAGTTCGGAAGATGGCCTGTATGCAACCGCGGAGGTTTCCTATGATAATCTGTTCGGTCTGGGTCACAGGGCATCGGCAAGCGGCCGCCTTTCCTATGATCTGGTTTCCGCTCAGTTGATTTACTCTTATCCCTGGTTTTTGAGAATGCCCCTGTTTGCTGATTATCTGTTGTACATTGAAAGGCGCGACGAGGCTGAGTTTTCCGGGCTTTTCAGAGGAGGACTCTTTTCTCTGAGCGGCCGGTTCAATCCTCTGACCCGCTACAGAGTGTGGTTCCGGGTGGAGAACACGGTCTGGATTGAGGGGGATACATCAGTGGCTGAGTTTCCCGAACGGCTGCGTGGCAACAGCGCTCTGGTGGGCGTGGGTGTTACCCGCGACACCAGAGATAACGTGGTTAGTCCGGGTAATGGTTTTTTCGGGATAGTTGAAGCGGAGCTGGCCGGTCCGGGTATACCCTGGAGTGACAAGTTCGTCCGGACCAGAGCCGATGCCCGGGGCTATTACTCTCCTTTCGATGATAGGCTTACGCTCTTGTCCTCGATTTTTGCGGGATACGTGAGAGAATACGGAGGCGGCGGCGCGGGTGTACCCTCCCGGGAGCTTTTCCGTGTAGGTGACGGGGTCAGGCTTGTACGGGGATATCCCAATGAGGCGGTTATGGACGGGGGACGGGGCGGGAGACTGGCCCTTGTTTTCACACCACTCGAGGTTATGTTTCTGATCTATGAGCCTCTGTCCGGGGCTCTGTTCGTGGATGGCGGCTTCATCTGGTCAGCTCTTGAAAGTTTCGATACGCGGGATGTTCGATGGTCGGTTGGTGCGGGCTTCAGGTTAGGTCTGCCCATAGGGTTGGTCCGGTTTGATTACGGGGTGCGTCTGGATGGTGATCTGGATCTGGGCGGGAGGTTTCACCTGGGAGTGGGGACGGCGTTTTAGGATGAATATGCGGATAGTATGGCTGCTTTTTCTGCTGACAGTATGCTGTGTACGCAGCGGGTTTTCTCAGGGGTGTCAGGATATACTGGAGGATATAGAAGCGGAGGAGTGGCAGGGAGACGGGGGAAACGGTGAGAACGGTGCTGTTCCGGATGAGGCGTTCGAGCGTGAAATCCACAGAGTGTTTATCGCGGGGCTGGGCGGGGGGTACATAGATCACCCCGATTTTGAAAGGGTCTCCTACAATTTCTATCTGTCCGCGCTCTGGGAGGTGTGGCGGTACGGAGCGGTTCGGGTCGGGGGGGAGTTTGTTTCCGATCTTGAGGAGTCATTTGTGGGGGATATTGTGGCTGGAGTGAACGTGTATCCTTTTGCGTTTGGAACGACTCCGTTTGTGGGTTTCGGGGTGGGATACGGATATGGTCAGGCGGCGGATCAGACCGGTTGGGGGCTGCATGCCAGTGCCGATATAGGAGTGTTTGTGATTCAGGGGCCCAATCTGCAGCTGGCATTTTCCGCCGGTGCTTTTTACCAGCGTAGTCTGGTGGGAGGCGAATATCCCGTAGGAGTAATACTGCGGCTGGGGTTTATTATCTGAACTGTTCAGCTGCGTTTTCACTGTGGTTTGGTTTGAATCTTTTCTAAACGGTTGCGCCAGACCGAATTTCTTGCCGATTTCTCTTTCCCGATGTATTTTTTCCCCGTTGCCGTTTTTTTTCGCGGTGATGCGGGGTGTAGCGCAGTCTGGTAGCGCACTTGGTTTGGGACCAAGGTGTCGCTGGTTCGAATCCGGCCACCCCGATAAATTTCCACTGAAAGTACCGCGCCCCCGTAGCTCATCTGGATAGAGCATCTGCCTTCTAAGCAGAGGGTAACAGGTTCGAATCCTGTCGGGGGTACGAATAGAGGCCCCGCGAGGTAAAGCTTGCGGGGCCCTTCTTATCTGAAAATGACTTCCCGGAGCCTCTACTCCTGCATCACTGTCGCCATTTCTGAAAAATCCGTCGTAATTTGCTGCTTCTTTACGGCATAAGTAAGCATACTGGTTGCCGTTGCTGCTGCGCCGCTAAGCCCGAAAAACTCTTAACGGCGGTTTACCGCAATAATCCACAGTGAGGCCTTTTGCGGAAGAAGCCTGGAAGCATGTCGTTCTCAAAAGAAAAAGCATGAACAGTCACTCTGACCCCGGAATGTATCCTACCCTGTTCATCACCAAGTTATATTACTGCTGATACTTACTCGTCCTGCAAAAACCACAGAGGAGAAGAAGAATGAGATTCACAAGCTTGCCTCTGCTCACCGCACTGCTGATCTCGTGCAGCCCCCCGGGAAAAACTACTCATCCTGAGCCGGTAGAGATGAATGCTGTACATAGCGGGATCTTCGAATCAGTCATATTCAGAAAAGAGAATGCGGCAGCATACAGCCAGATCTTCAAAGCAGATGAATTCTGGACTCCCGCATCCGGGGAGGTTGATACTGTAGAAAATGATCTGATCAGCTTTTTTGACGGAGACGATTCAATGGCAGCGGAAAACCACGGCATGCCACCCGGTACAAGGAAGTTTATTCTTTCTAATCTGGACAAGTACAACGGACAGTATGTGGGGTTGGTTATAAACAGCCAGAAATATGTGCAGGGGAATTTTTTCATTTATCGGGAAAAATACAGTGATTGGAAAGATACCTGGATCATTCATTCTTTTAACAGTCACTACTGGAGTGTTCTTTATAACTATGATATGAAACGGATTGAAAGTTTCATGTACAACTGAATACAAAGAAAAATCTGCGGGGCAGAGAATCCGGTGCTAAAATTCAGGGAAGATATGGAAAAGCAGAGCGTATCTGTTATCCACAATCAGGAGTACATCTGCAAGTGCCCGGTACGCCCCGATGGCACTCTTTTCTTTGTTCAAACGGTTTCCCGCTATGATTAACGTCAGAGTTGTAAAGTGGGCAGCAACAGGCCAGGCGTG
>JBKHHW010000142.1:0-8044 GCA_046538945.1 Chitinispirillaceae bacterium
TACAGTTTTGCAGACGCGGTTTTCAGACTGATGGTGGCGCAGGCGGAGTGAAATTTGGCCTTTTTGTTGCGGCTGGTTTACGGATGTGGTCTAAGTGAGTTGGTTTTGAATATCAGGGAGGATACATGGCGCAAGAGAATGATGTCAAGACACTCGAGAGGGGAAGCATCTACTTTTTCTACCGCCCGAAGGTGGGTGCGGAGCATCCCCAAAGTGAATCGGAGATACAGAGGTTTTACATGGTAATGAGTCCTGATGAGGACAAGCATTATCGCCTGGCGGTAATGGGAAGAAAGGAGCTTCCGGAGCCGGAGGAGTCGGGGCATCAGAGGTACTGGGGGTATGTAACTTCGGTAAAGAGATCTCCTGAAGACATCCGGGATGAGCTGGGGGAGGAGACGTACAGTACCAAAACCCGCGGCGAGCGCACAATCGGTGCTGCACGTCCGGCAGGAGAAGGGGTGTATAAGATTCTTGTCCACAAGGGGCATACTCATTTGGCCTATGTTCTTGAACTGCCCAGGAAACCTGACGATGTGCAGCAAGAGCTGAATATTGAGGATCAGGCCAGTTATGTAATTACGGTGAAGAATCCGGACAAGCCCTCACCCAAGAGCATGGGGATTTCCGCCCGGCAGCAGGCTGAATACCCTGCGGAGCTGATGGAGAAGTTCAGGGGGAGGAGGTTTTCGGAGGTGGACCCTCCCGGGCTGCTCGACTATGAAGGGGCACAGTTTGTCCTCGTAGCCGCTTCGGACAATATAAAAGAGGAACTGGGGGCTCAGATAAAAAGGGAGAATGAGAGTGTGGAAAATGCGGATATATTCACCGATCTGAAAATTGACCCTGGCAAACGGCCGAAAAAGCCCCTATTTGAGGGAAGGTGGGAGTAGTTGATTGCTGATCCGGACCATTTGCAGTCGATTTTTCTTTTTAAGGGTTTTGAATGCGGACGCATCCATTATTTGTATAACCTGAAGGGAAAGCGAATATGAAAGCAGTACAGATAGCTCAGTATGGCGGCCCTGAAGTGATTGAAATTTCCTCAAATGCCCCCATGCCTGAAATAAAGGATAATCAGGTGCTGGTGGAGGTGCATGCGGCCAGTCTGAACCCGGTGGACTGGAAATTGCGCAACGGGAGCATGAAAAAGGCGGTGAAGAAAGCGTTTCCGCTGATTCTGGGAGGGGATTTCGCCGGGATTGTGGTAAGGGCGGGGAGAGAGGTCACCGATCTCAAACCGGGCGATCAGGTGTTCGGCAATGCCTTTTTGCTCAACGGCAGTTCCGGGTCACTGGCGGAGTTTGCCGCCTGCAACCGTGAGAGCATGCATCTGAAGCCGGATATCTATTTCTATGAAGCAGCAGCGCTTCCTCTCACCGGTACGAGCGCCCTTCAGGCTCTCACTGAGCAGATTCAGCTCAGGGAGGGGCAGAAGATCCTGATCCACGGTGGAGCCGGAGGGATAGGGAGTATGGCGATTCAGCTGGCCAGGGCCATGGGTGCCAGGGTGGCCACCACTGTTTCCAAAAAGGACAAGGATCTGGTGAAGAGTCTGGGAGCGGATAAAGTCATCAATTACAAAAAAGAAAAATTCGAAGAGGAAATCGGGGATTACGATGCGGTTCTGGATACGGTGGGCGGGGACACCTACAGACGTTCATTCCGGGTGCTGAAAGAAGGCGGGGTCATAAATTCGATGCTGGAGGACCCTGATGAGCGGTTGGCCGGGGAGCATAATGTCAGGGCTCTGTATCAGAAAACCGTAGTGAACGCCAAAAGGCTTTCAAGGCTTTCGGAATATATCGGCGGCGGAAAATTGAAACCTCTGATCGACAGGGAGTTCGAGCTTGACAACATAAGGGAAGCTTTTGAGTACTTCGAAACAGAACATTCGCGGGGTAAAGTTATTATCAAGACCTGATTTTACATGCGGGGAGTCGGAGTTACGGCACGGTTCGAGTGGAACCGTGCCGTTTTAAATGTCAGGAGCGGGACGGGGTGCTGGGTTCGGAAACGTCCTTTATCACTTCTCCCGAGAGTTCCTTTTGTGCATGCACGGCAAGGTCCCCCAGAGAGCAGATCCCCACCACCTTTCCCGTTCTGTCGTTGACCAGCAGCCTGCGGACCTTGTACTCCTCCATGAGTTTGGCGGCCTGTTCGATATCCGCATCATCGGAGCAGGAGAGCACTTTACTTGACATAACCTCCCGCACGGATGTGTTTGCGGGATTGAGCTCTTCTGAAATGGCCCGCACCACAATATCTCTGTCGGTGAGTATGCCCACAATCGAGCCGTCCTCATTGACAGGGATCGCTCCCACGTTGAGGTCGCGCATCTTTTTGGAAGCATCCAGAAGTGTGTAGTTTGATTGCAAAGTCTCCACATTGGGTGTCATAACTTCCTTGACTTTCATAAATTATCCTTTCAGTTTAGGTTATAATCCGCTTCTGTATGTATCGGGAAGAGGTTCACCTTCTTCCCAGCCGGCATTTTTTTCAAGCGGCTGTACCGCGTTGGTTTGGTCGAAGTGTATCACTGCATCGAACTGTCCCGGAAGCGAAGCTCTGAAATAATGGCTCTGGCGTTCGGTGGAAGGCATGTAGATCACTCCGATTGCCCTTTCCAGATGTTCCCTTTCCAGAAACGAGAGGTGCGGGTTGTTTTTCAGAGTCAGGTAGAAGGAGCGTATGGTGCTTCTGTGGAACAGGTTTTCGTAGCTTTCCACCATGGAGGGGCGGATCTGTTTGCGCTCCACATCACCTCCCCAGGACGATGCGGCGGAAACCGTTCCCGAATGGGTGGTGAACCCGATGTTAAACACCTGTTCTCCGTAGCGTTCCCGGATCAGTTGTCCCACATTGAGTTCGCCATAGCGGCTTACTTCCGTTGCCCGGGCATCACCCAGGTGGGAATTGTGTTCCCACACCACGATTTTCGGTTCTCTAAAGCTCCCTATATGTTCGGCTAGTGCTTCCAGGGTGTCTGCCATGTGTCTGTCTCTCATGTTCCAGCTTGAAACCCGGCCGGAAAACATGGTCCTGTAGTATTCTTCAGCATCCTGGGCGAGTTTAGCATTTTGTTGCGCATAGAACAGCTCTTCTTTTCCGGCAAAGCCTTTTTGTTTGACGTAGTCAACGCCTTTACGCCTGAGCTCCTCGAGCTGGGCGGTGGCTTCCCGGCGGCAGTCATCTGTTACATATGTCATGGCCATCCCGTACGATTCGGCTTCGGGGCCGTACTGCTCAAAGCAGCTGTAGCGCTTTCGCGCCTGCTGGGCCGCCCGGGGATCCACATCGTCAAGATAAGCAATCACTTTATCTATGGACGTATAAAGACTGTAGAGGTCCAGGCCGTAGAAACCCGCCATATCCTCCTGATTTTTGTGCAGATTGAAATTGCGCAGGAATATGATGAACTCCACCACTTCCGTGTTGCGCCACATCCATCTGGGAAATCTGGTGAAATCGCCCAGGGCCTTGAAAGGGTCGGGGTCCTCTCCCAGGCCCCGCACGAAACGGTTCACGCGGTAGGCATCCGGCCAGTCCGCCTCAACCGCCACTGCCGCGAACCCTTTTTCTTCGATGAGCCGCTGAGTTATCCGGGCCCGTGCGCGGTAGAATTCATGAGTTCCGTGAGTGGCCTCGCCGATGAGCACAAAACGGCAATCCCCTATATCATCTAGAAGAGTGTCATAGTCATCAGGCCTGTCGAGAATCTCGTTTGCATTCTGTCGAATCAGTGAGATCGGGTCGTCATGTGAGCTCATATCTTCACCTCGTATTATGATTGTACATAAATGGGGCATACAGGGATATCAAATGATATTCCAGCAAATCCCGTGCAGGGAAAAGGAGAGTGGCATTGAACTTGCGTTTAAGATGAGGATGCGCTACTTGCGCCTGTTTTCAGAAATGAGTCATGAATCGAGATCAGGCCGATTCTCATATTGATTATGAACGGTTAACACGCCAAAGGTGGATGCGAAATGGAAGAGGAAACTACTTTTCTGATTACCTACAGAGACTACCAGCCGGAAAACGAAACCGTTCGGGAGACTTTGATGACTCTGGGCAACGGTTATTTCGCCACCAGAGGGGCGCACGAGAGTTCGCGCGCCGGCGACAGTCACTATCCGGGCACCTATATGGCAGGAGGCTACAACCGGCTCAAGACCAAGGTCGCCGGTGAAGTGGTCGAGAACGAGGACCTTGTGAACTGGCCCAATTGGATGCTTCTGACTTTCAGGGTGGAAAATGAAGACTGGTTTTCTCTTGACCAGGTCCACATTCTTGACTACGAGCAGACTCTCGATATGGCCAGAGGAGTCCTTGAGTGCGATATCAGATTCAAAGACGGGCATGAACGCATAACCTGTCTTAAATCCACCCGTTTCGTACACATGAGCGAGTCTCACCTTGCTGCGATCCGCTGGGTCCTCACGCCTCAGAACTGGTCCGGGCAGATTACCGTGCACAGCGCCATCGACGGGACGGTAATCAACAGCGGGGTGAAGCGTTACAGCGCTCTCAGCTCTGAACATCTTCAGCCGGTCAATTCCGGTCGGGTATCCGAAGATGGAATCTTTTTGGAAGTACAGACAAATCAGTCTCATATCCGGATGGCCCAGGCGGTGAGAACCAATGTGTTTGATGAGGTGGACACAATGCCGCTTAAGCGTGAAACGATCGATCATGAAGGGTACATAGCCCAGGAGCTCACATTTGACGCAAAGGAGTGTTATCCGATCAGGGTGGAAAAGATAGCCTCCATCTACACGATAAGGGATGTGGCTATAAGCGAGCCGACCATTGCTGCCTGCAAGGCTGTCGAGCGGGTACAGTCTTTTGACGAACTGCTTGCTACTCATCATAAGGCGTGGAGACATCTCTGGGACCGGTTCGATGTTCGGGTGGGGGCAGATTCCAACAGTCAGACTCTTGTTCATCTCCACATTTTCCATATTCTTCAGACCGCATCCCCCAACACGTATGAACTTGATGTGGGGATTCCTCCCCGGGGACTTCACGGGGAGGCCTACAGGGGGCATATTCTTTGGGATGAGCTTTTTGTCTTTCCTTTTCTCAATCTGCGCAATCCTCTTCTCACCCGTGAATTTCTTCTGTACCGTTATCATCGTCTGGACGAGGCTCGGATTGCCGCACAGCAGGCCGGATACCGCGGAGCAATGTTTCCCTGGCAGAGCGGAAGCAGCGGAAGGGAGGAGAACCAGAAAATTCATCTCAACCCCCAGTCCGGGCGCTGGGTACCGGATGTGACTCATCTGCAGCGCCATGTGAATGCTGCTATTGTCTACAACATCTGGCAGTATTTTCAGGTCACGGATGATAAGGATTTCCTCTACTATTTCGGTGCGGAGGTGATGTTTGAGATTGCCAAATTCTGGTCATCGCTTGCCCGCTACAATCCAGGGCGGGAGCGGTTTGAAATACACGGAGTGATCGGTCCCGATGAATATCATACTGCTTATCCCGGGGCGGAGGAACCGGGTATAAACAACAATGCCTACACCAATTTCATGGCAGCCTGGGTGATGCTCAGAGCCCTCGATACACTAAAAGTCCTGGATGAGAGGCGGGGAAGGGAGCTTCTTGAAGACCTGGAGATCGATGACGAGGAGCTGAATCGGTGGGAGTGGATTTCAAAAAGCATGTATATACCGTTTGTAGGGGATATCATAGAGCAGTTCGAGGGATACCATAAGCTTGAAGAACTTGACTGGGATAAGTACCGGGAAAAGTACGGGGATAACATACGCCTTGACAGGGTCCTCGAAAGTGAAAACGATTCTGTTGACAAGTATAAGGCAAGCAAGCAGGCCGATGTTCTCATGCTGTTCTACCTCTTTTCATCTGATGAACTCAAGGAGAGATTAAGCCAGATGCGCTATTCCTTCAATCCCGAGAATATCCCCAAAATTATAAACTACTACCGCCAGCGTACATCCCATGGTTCAACCTTGAGCCGTCTTGTGTTCTCCTGGGTGCTTTCCCGCTCGGACCGCAACCGTTCCTGGAACACCTTTACTCATGCTCTGGTTTCCGATTTCGAGGATGTTCAGGGCGGGACCACCTCCGAGGGCATTCACCTGGGTGCTATGGCTGGTACGGTGGATATGGTTCAACGCTGCTATACCGGTCTTGAGATACGCAACGATGTACTTTATTTCACTCCTCAGCTTCCGGAGACTGTCTCAGAAATCAGTCAGCGGATAAGATACAGAAGCCACTGGATTCACATCAAAATCGATCGTGAAACACTCACGTTATCATTTGAGAAAGGCTGGGGCAACCCGGTTAAGCTGGAAGTGAACGGGGAGCAGTTCGTATTTTCAGAGAAAGAAACCAGGGTGTTCAGGTTGACTTGAAAATGAATATACAGTTTCACATGTTTTTTCATAGAGGAATTGTTTTATGAGCGAAAGGAAACTGAGCAGAATCAAGGCAGTACTTCTTGATCTCGATGGAGTGGTGACCAGTACGGTGGAACTTCACACCAAGGCCTGGAAGCGGATGTTCGATTCTTATCTGGAGAAGTATTCACAGAAACAGGGTACGTCATTTGTGCCCATGGATCCTGTTTTTGACTACAAGGAGTATATTGACGGGCGTCCCAGATACGAAGGTGTGATGATGTTTCTGAGATCTAGAAATATCAAGCTGCCTTATGGTGATGAGAGTGATGAGGCCGGCAAGGAGACTGTGTGCGGGTTGGGAAATCTGAAAAACCAGATGTACCACACCTTTCTTCGGGAAGAGGGTGTTCATGTGTACGACGATGCAGTGGAGATGGTCCGGAGGTGGCGCAGTATGGATTTAAAGACAGCGGTGATAAGCGCCAGCAAAAATTGCCGGGAAGTTCTAAACGTTGCCGGTCTTACCGATCTTTTTGATGTGATTGTTGATGGTAACGATGCGGAGCTCAATAAACTCAGGGGCAAACCTGAACCGGACACTTTCGTTTTCGCTTCAAAGCTTCTGGGGCTGGACCCTTCCCAGTCCATAGTGATAGAAGACGCCGCAGCCGGGGTGGAGGCGGGCAGGAGGGGAAATTTTTCTCTGGTAGTGGGAGTTTCCCGGGACGGGAGAAGCAGCGAGCTGTTAATGAAAAACGGTGCCGATATGGTGGTGGCACAGCTGACGGAGGTGCTTCCGGTCGGGCCGCAGCAGAAAAGGGCTTTTGGTGAGATTCCTTCCGCGCTGGAGCATTTCGCTGATCTGGGGGATAAATTCGATGCACACGAGATTATGGTTCTTCTCGACTATGATGGTACACTTACTCCCATCGTGGAGCGACCCGATCTGGCTGTCATGTCTGGGGAGATGCGTGATGCCGTGGATGCACTTTCCACTGTCACCCGGGTTGCAGTAGTAAGTGGAAGGGATCTGCGGGATGTAAGGAATCTTGTCAATTTGGATAATCTGTACTATTCCGGGAGTCACGGTTTTGAAACAGTTGCTCCGGACAATACCAGAATGGAGCTCGATGAGGCCAGGGAACGGATTCTATCCATTGACGGAGTTGAAAAGGATGCTCGAAGTATTCTCTCCGGCATTGAGGGCGCTTTGGTTGAGCGGAAGAAGTTCGCTTTGGCAATACATTACCGTCAGGTCTCTGGGGAGAATGTGGAAAAGCTTAAAACCGCGGTGCAGGAGATCGCTTCCGGTTACCCCGACCTCAAGCTTACATGCGGGAAAAAAGTGATTGAATTCAGACCGGACCTGCCCTGGGACAAGGGTAAGGCGGTGGACTGGATTATGAGCGAACTGTACCCTCAGGGGAATGCTGTACCTCTGTTTATCGGGGATGACATAACGGATGAAGATGCGTTCAGGGAGATAAAGGACTGGGGGATAGGCATACTGGTGGGAGATCACGGTGAGTCCAGTTTTGCCGACTACAGGCTGAATTCGACTGATGAGGTCAGGGAGTTTCTGTTGGAGCTGAAAAGAAGTCTTCAGGGCTGAAGAGTGCAATGAGAAGTAGCGTGGTTTTCAGCGTGAATACAGTTTCCGCTTCTAT
>JBKHHW010000143.1:0-8038 GCA_046538945.1 Chitinispirillaceae bacterium
TCAACGGCGGGTTCTCCGCACCATTTCCTGCTTACAGAAATGTTTTTTGGACTCTTTAGGAATTCCGGTTCAGGAACTATCCTTATTATACGTATAAAAGGGGGAAAAGAAGATTAGAACCGATGCGTCGACACATATCAGTCATACAGGAAAGTACAATAGGAGGTATAAAGCTTTGATTCAATATAACTGCAGTGAAAAGGGGAGCCTGTGCTCCCCTGCTTTTCACCTATTTATCATCCACCACTTCGAAATCGGCATCCACCGCACCGTCATCTCCGTCGCCGCGGTCTTTTTTCTGACCGCCCTGCTGCCCAGATTCGGATGGTCCCTCCTGAGGTCCTCCGGGCTGGGGTCCCCCGGCAGCACCACCCTGAGCTGCTCCTCCGGCATTCTTGTACATTGCCTCGGCCATGGCATGAGAGGCCTTGGTGAGCGATTCGATGCTGTTTTTGATAGCCTCAGTATCCTCGCTCTTGGCTTTCTCCTTGAGATCATCAAGCGCTGCCTGGATTTTGGACTTGTCCTCGTCGGAAACCTTGCCGTCAAGCTCGGAAAGAGTCTTTTCGGTCTGGTAGATAAGCTGGTCTGCCTGATTCTTGACATCAACCCGTTCTTTTTCCGCTTTGTCCTTAGCCGCATTGGCTTCAGCTTCCTTGACCATACGATCGATATCACTTTCAGAAAGCCCGCTGGATGATTCGATTCTTATCTGCTGCTGCTTTCCGGTTCCCAGGTCCTTCGCACTCACATTGAGGATACCATTGGCATCGATATCGAAAGCAACCTCTACCTGAGGCACCCCGCGCGGTGCAGGGGGAATACCGATAAGATCGAATTTTCCAAGCAATCTGTTGTGAGCGGCCATTTCACGCTCACCCTGATAAACCATTATCGTCACCGCCGTCTGATTGTCAGCCGCGGTTGAGAAGACCTGGCTTTTCTTTGTGGGAATAGTGGTGTTGCGCTCTATAAGCTTGGTCATCACTCCACCCAGCGTTTCGATACCCAGAGAGAGAGGTGTGACATCGAGCAGAAGAACATCCTTCACACTTTCATCACCGCCCAGAATCGCACCCTGGATTCCTGCACCCACGGCAACGACCTCGTCGGGATTCACTCCTTTGTGAGGAGTCTTGCCGAAGATTTCTTCGACTTTACGCTGAACGGCAGGGATACGGGTGGTACCTCCCACCAGAATCACCTCGTCGATCTCCCGGGCACTCAGTTTCGCATCGGCCAGAGCCTTTTTGCAGGGCTCCACCGTACGCTCGATGAGATCACCGACCAGCTGCTCGAACTTGGACCTGTTGATATTCATGTCCAGATGACGGGGGCCACTTGCATCGGCGGTGATGAACGGCAGGTTGATATTGGCCTGCATTGCGGACGACAGCTCCACCTTGGCCTTTTCCGCGGCCTCTTTGAGGCGCTGCAGAGCCATCCTGTCCTCTCTGAGATCAATACCGTTTGAAGACTTGAAGTCCTCTGCAATGTGATCTATGAGCACTTTGTCGAAATCGTCACCACCCAAGTGTGTATCCCCGTTGGTGGATTTCACTTCGAAAACACCCTCACCGATTTCGAGAATGGAAATATCGAACGTTCCACCACCCAGGTCGAAAACCGCGATCTTCTCGTTCTTTTTCTTTTCCAGTCCGTAGGCAAGAGAAGCGGCTGTAGGTTCGTTTATAATACGCTTGACATCCAGACCGGCGATTTTGCCTGCATCCTTTGTGGCCTGACGCTGTGCATCGTTGAAATAAGCGGGAACAGTGATAACCGCCTCCGTCACCTCCTCACCCAGGTATTCTTCAGCTGATTTCTTCAAGTACTGCAGAATCATGGCGGAGATCTCCGGGGGCGTATACTCATGATCCTGAACTTTAACCTTTACCGGATCATCCTGGCCCCCGACCACGTTGTAGGGAACCCGTGTCTCCTCGGAGTGAACCTCGCTGTGACGCCGCCCCATGAATCTTTTAATCGAATAAATCGTGTTCTCGGGGTTGGTGACTGCCTGACGCTTGGCAATGGCTCCCACCAGACGCTCTCCTGTTTTGGAGAAAGCCACAATCGAAGGTGTTGTACGCCCGCCCTCAGGATTGGGGATCACCACCGGTTTTCCCGCCTCCATAACAGCCACACACGAGTTGGTGGTTCCAAGATCTATTCCAATGATTTTCCCCATAGTATCCTCCTGATGCTTCAAGTTTATGATTTAATGATTTGTTTTCGGAGTTATTAATCCAATCAACATCCGTGCCAATCAGTTTTTCGGCTTAAATCGAGCGTATGTGGTGATAGCAGCCAACCCGGGGAAGCAAATTCATTCCATATTGAATCGGGTGTTTCAAAATGGAACGGAAGAAGTGCGGCGAGTGGAGACTGATTGGGGCGGAAAATGAAAGGGACGACAGCCGCCGTCCCTTCAGAATCAATTCGATTTTACAATGGCCAGTTTTCGACTGATTTTGAGATCTATAGTCTCGGGTCGCCGGAAGTGAACAATGGAAAGAACACCCACAAACAGAAAACCGGATGCATACAGTGCCAGAAACGGCGAAACGAGGAAATTGGTATAGCCCATGAATATCTTCAGACCCGCAAAACAGTAAAGACCGATCAGTATTTCCACGATACAGGTGATATCCTTGATCGGCTTGTAACCGACTCTGCTGTTGGCCTGACCCTTTTTGGGTGTCCTGTGGAATGGTGAATTCTTCTTCAATATGGCCTCCAACACCGCTTTTCCGTTATTGACAGCCAGTCCGGTTCCGATGAGCATCATGGCGGGAATGAGAAAAAACTGCTTTCGGATTTTGTTTCCGATGTAATGCTGGGAAACCATATACATCGTGGAGGGGCCGCTGGTAGCCAGAACCATGGCGACGATAATACATGCCATCCATACCGGCGCAAGGGAGATTTTCACAAAAAACAGTACAGGCATGGTCAGGAGTGCCAACATGAGCATGAGAGGATGCACCACATAATGTGTCAGATGCAACACCGCCTGAATGAATTTAAAGGGCGAGACCTTTTCCTTTACAAGCAGAGGTATGATCTTTATGGCTGTCTGAATCGAGCCCTTCGCCCACCTGAACTGCTGATTTTTGAACGCGTTCACATCTTCGGGAATCTCAGCGGGAACCGCCAGTTCGGGTACGTATTCGGTTTGCCACCCGGCCAGCTGCATCCGGTAGGAAAGATCCATATCTTCGGTCAGGGTGTCATGCTGCCAGCCGCCGCTTGTTTCTATCGCTTTGCGGCGGAAGACACCTGCAGTACCGTTGAAATTCATGAAAAGGTTGTTCCAGGACCGGGCCGCCTGCTCGATCATGAAATGACCGTCGATCCCCATGGCCTGACCGCGGGTGATAAGAGATGCGTTTTTATTCAAATGAGTCCAGCGTCCCTGAACCAAACCAAGCTTTGGCCTGTCCACAAAAAACGCCACTGATTTTTTAAGAAAATCCACAGTAGGTACGAAATCGGCATCGAAAATGGCCACAAATTCCGCATCGGTGTAATCAAGACCGTTCTGAAGAGCTCCAGCTTTGAAACCGGTACGGTCGACTCGACGGACCACCTGTATATCATACCCCGCTTTTTTAAGATTGTCCACAGTCTGATCCACATACTCTCTTGTCTCATCAGTACTGTCATCCAGCACCTGGATATGATGTCGCGAACGGGGGTAATCCATGGCGGCAACCGCTTCGATGACTCTGCAAGCCACCATTTTTTCATTGTACATGGGCAGCTGAGTGACTACTTTGGGATACGCCGATTCATCCTCGACAGAATAGTAGTACTTCATGGTCTCGCGTTGAGCCTGAAGCTTTCCCTTTCTTTTCCGGAGGAAAAGAAAGGTAAGGATGTAGCACTGCACGCCGTAGGCGAGAAGGATAGCGGAGCAGATCACGTAGAGAGCGCACACGATAAAGAGGGCGAACATAAAAAAAACCTTTTTTGAGCACCGAAAAGGACAACTCTTGAGAATGTAAAAAAATGAGTCCTAAATATAATATCTGCAATAAGAAAGTACATTTTTTCTAAAGGTATCTTTTTTTTTCCAAATATTCATTCCGTCACAGCCGCTTGAAGAGAATTTCCGTTTCCCGTAGAATTTCTCTGAAAAGTTCAGCATCTTCCAGGATATCGGCCATGCGCAAATCATCCCACCCTGATTGACGATATCCGTTGACTTCCCCCGGACCTCGGTTGTGCAGATCCCATTGGGCCAACTTGAAACCGTCCTGACATCCACAAAGATAGCGGAGTCGTTCAGACACTTTGTCATCGGCTGTTTCCTCCGGCAGAAGAAAGCAGTACGATTCCCTAGACCCCCTGCCAACCCGCCCCCGGATCTGATGAAGCTGCGCCAGACCAAAACGCTCCGCGTTTTCTATCACCACTACCGATGCGTCTTTTATGTCCACACCAACTTCAACAATACTGGTGCAGACCAGCAATCCGCCTTCTCCCCCTTTGAAACGGTCCATCACTTCTTCCCGCTCAGAAAAGGACATCCGTCCATGCAACTTGTCCATCGGTACAGACCCAAGAATTCCTTTCTTCAACCGGGCGGAAACGGAATCGACTGTTTTCAGTTGAGTTTCACCACCTTCCTGCTCATCGATCCTTGGCACTACATAAAACACCCTGGCGCCCGTCATGATCTGCTCATAAATGAAGTTCTCCATGTCGGACCGCTTCCCATCCGGAACAATATGCGTAGAAACAGGCCGGCGCCCGGAGGGATTCTCGATTTCCAGCACATCCAGATCACCATAAAGGGTTCTGGCAAGAGTCTGAGGAATAGGAGTGGCGGACATGAGGAGAAAATCACTGCGGGCGTCCTTTTCCTGAAGAGCAAGCCTCTGGGCGGCACCGAACTTATGCTGTTCGTCAATGACTGTCATTCCGAGCTTTCCGAATTTCACTGACGGCATGAAAAGAGCGTGCGTACCCACCACAAACTGCAGTTCTCCCGATGCAAGGTCCCTGAGTACTCTGTTTCTGTCCTTTCCGCCGGAAGCACCCAGAAACTCCACTCTTATCCCAAGCTCTCTTAAATAACCACCCAGAACATACAGTGTCTGTCTTGCAAGCACATCGGTGGGAGTCATCCAGGCAACCTGATATCCCGAGTTGAGAGCCGGAAGACAGGCGAAGAGTGCAGTCACGGTCTTACCGGAACCGACATCACCCTGAAGCAGCCGGTGCATTCTTGAATTCGAGGCGGCATCAGAGTAAAGGATCTGCACCGCTTTCTTCTGAGACGGTGTTAGTGTAAACGGAAGCAGTTCTTCAAGCTTCTGATCCAAATCGCCGGGAAACAGACTCCGTCCGGGAAGAGCGAATTTCCTTCTGTTCCAGCGCAGCGAGAGTGCGAGTTTATACAATTCCTCATATTTCAACCTCTGCCTGTAGTTTTGAAGTTGAGATAGATCCACGGGCTGGTGAATTTTCCGCAAACACTCTTCAAGAGGTGGAAAGTTGTGCTTTTTCTCGATATTCTGAGGAAGAACCTTGGGGTAGTTTTTGAGATTTTTAAAAACCCAGCCTATGGACTTATGCAGAATTTTCTGAGTAAGTCCAGCTTCCCTCATCACTTCCTTAATGGAGTACACGGGATAGAAAGGCGATAGAGTCTCTTCAGAGGAGACTTTTTCCACCAGCGGATGAACCATTTGGTAATGGCCGTAAAAAGTTACTTTTCCGGTCAGTACAACCTGATCTCCGGCTTTAAGGCTTCTGGAAATGAAAGAAACCCCCTGAAACCACACCGCCTCCAGCTTCCCGCTGCGGTCTTCAACGGCTATTCTGAAGCGCGGCCTTCTGCCCCGCTCCAGGCGGGCCCGGGTAACGGACCCGCTGATAGTGATCACCTCGTCTCTGAATTTTTCCACTTCGCTCAAGAACGTCACTTCGGAGCGGTCAATATATTTTAAAGGATAGTAGTACAGCAGATCACCGATAGTCGATAACCCCGCACCCCGAAGAGCATCGAGGCGTTTAGGACCAAAACCGGGAACAGAAGAGAGTGGAGAGAGAAAATCCAGTTTGGAAGTTCTTTTTACCTCAGGTGCCATTGGGTTAATATACTATTCTCACCTGAACAGATGCCGGTACAGTTTTCAAAACGGGAAAATATGCTGACTTGATGTAAAACCAGGGTAGGACAACAAAAAATGGGTTTTCGGTTCGTTTAGACCGAAAGCCCATTTCTCAGGTTCTATGACCCTATTCCAGATTTTCCTTTACGGAATCTTTCTCTGAACCGCGCGCACGAACTTTACCTTCCATGTCTTCGACGCTCAGCTTGATGTTTCCCCTTCCATCGGGAGTATACTCGATGGTACCCACCTGTTTTCCTTCGTAGTAGACAGGCTGTTCACCCTGAGTCTTTTCCGGAAAATGAGGTGTGGCTGCAAGGTGGAAATATCCTACTACAGTTTCATAAGGTTCCATGATTCCACCTCCCTCCAAACATAATAAGAAACCGAAACGATCTCGGTAATCCCTTATAGTATAACGGTGAGCGGGTGGTATATATTTAAGGTAGAGAAGAATCGGGGAAAAAGTAACCTAAATGTACCTTTTTCCGAGGCACAAATCATGATATATTTCTATTGAAATCAGAAATGATTTCGGCCTCTATATGACTCCTTGCTGCAAGCCCGGACAGGATTGCGACCACATCCACCGGGCCTTTTTTTTCCCCATTCAGACGTAGGGAGTTATTTGGAAGGTATCAGAGAAGTACATTTACCAGGATGAGGTTGCTGATAAGGACCATTACCATCGCAGCCACAACAGCCTTCTTGGTGGAAGCACCAACTCCTACGGCTCCCCCTTTGGCGTAAAATCCGTAATAGCACCCAGCCAGAGAGATAACGACTCCGAAAACGAATGATTTGGCGACACACACAACTACATCCTGCACCTTGAACAGAATTCTCACGCCCTGATAGAATGCAGTGAAACTGAGGCCAAGAGCGACCTGTGACAGCAGCTGCGCGCTCACGATGGCAATGAATACAGAAAAAATGGTCAGAACAGGAACCATCACACTGGAAGCGAAAAGCCTCGGTGCCAGCAGAAATGTATAGGGATCTAAAGAGAGGCAGACCATGGCATCGACCTGTTCAGTCACTTTCATGGTCCCCAGCTCCGCGGCAAGCTTGGCACCCACTCTGCCGGTTATGACCAGAGCTGTAAGAACTGGTCCAAGTTCCGTGAACACTGCCTTGGCCACGCCAGCTCCCATATAAGTGATAGGAATGGCATCCCCGAAAATATACTGGACCTGCCAGGCACTAACCGCGCCCACAAAAATTGAAGTCAACAGCACGATGGGGATGGACGCCACACCAAGAAGCATCATCTGTTCTGTAAGCAGATGATACCGTCTGAAGGAAGCAGGGAGCGCCTGAACCATTTTCAAGAAAAAGAGGGTGATCGAACCCATCCGTTCAACCGCTTCACGTGTGGAGGAACCGAATGAATCGGCAACTCTGTCAAGAATATGGGCCATATGTCACAAATTACCTTCCACAGATACTCTCTGCGCATACAGCAGAGAACAATAAAACTACTTCCTGCCACCCGTATTCAGGAATCCTGCTCTGCATTTCTCTCCCTTCCCCGCCAGAGCCTGTAGGTGCTCAGATAAGGCATGGTGAAGAGCGCCACCATGAAAGGAGCCAAAATGCGATAAACCGAAGTGCGGAATCTCACACTCATCCAGAAATCGAAACAATCCTGCATGAAAACCGGTTCCAGAGCCAGATCAACAGACCGATTACGCATCTGCAGTGCGGAGCGGACAGCTGCCAGATAACCATAGAGTTTACCTAAAAAGCAGGGATCTTTCAAGCCCACACGTGCATGCAGCTTGAACAAGTCAAAACGAATGAACCGGCAGAGACTCCGCCCCACTCTGCGCAACCAGGCCACAATCTTCTTTCTCCACTTCCTGTTTTTCGCGAAGCGGTAGAATCTGCTGTTTCTGATCTTCTCAAAAAAA
>JBKHHW010000144.1:0-8020 GCA_046538945.1 Chitinispirillaceae bacterium
GGAGGAGTAAACTGTTGACCTTGCGGTCTGGGCATAGATCCACTCTGCTGAGGCCTCGGCGCAGAAGGAGCCTGTGGCCTGGGTGGAGCTTGTGGTTTGGGTGCTGATGCCTGCGTCTGTGAAGCTCCCCCCCGTGATGGCTTTGAATATTTTCTGTTAAGATGGTCTATGACTATTTTTCCAATCTGCTTAAGGGTATCAAACACACCTACACCTTTGTAGGCAATGGCTTCGCCGAAAGGAAGATTGTATT
This sequence comes from Chitinispirillaceae bacterium, assembly GCA_046538945.1. GTDB lineage: Bacteria > Fibrobacterota > Chitinivibrionia > Chitinivibrionales > Chitinispirillaceae > JAEZKC01. The sequence goes on from JBKHHW010000144.1 coordinate 254, forward strand.
TGTTCACATGAGCCTGGAGGTCCTCAATGGACATAGCGTTTGGCAGATCGCGTTTGTTGTACTGCAGAATTATCGGAATTGACTCTCTTTGATAACCGTATTCTGCCAGATTGTCCTCAAGGTTCTGGAAGCTTTCCAGATTCTCCTGAATCTTGTCTGCTCCGCTGTCTGCAACGAATACAACTCCGTCCACACCGCGCAGCACCAGTTTTCTGGTGGCGTTGTAGTAAACCTGTCCGGGGACGGTGTAGAGCTGGAATTTGGTGGCGAACCCCTTTATCTTGCCTAAGTCAAGAGGCAGGAAATCGAAGAAGAGGGTACGGTCGGTTTCCGTAGCCAGCGAGACCATATCGCTTTTGTAATCTGGGGGTACCTTTTTATGGATTACCTGAAGATTGGTCGTTTTACCGCTTAACCCGGGGCCGTAATAAACAATCTTGACGCTTATTTCTCGTGCCGCATAATTGATTGACGCCATTGAGTCATCCTTTGGTTAAAACTGATGACAGGAGTTGTTGGTTCAGTTTTATAGACCAACCGTTAGATTAAAATAGTAACAATTAACGCCTCAACGCAAGTGAAGCTTCGTTTCTACTATCAATATACATATTCTGGTATGACTTCTTCAATTAGTCTTTGAAACTGTTGGATGGAGAGAGGTCGTGTCCGGTGAGCAGACCTGCTTTTTTAAGCTCTTCCGGCCCTGAATCTTCTTCACCGGTAAGGGCCTGGTGAAAAAGTGAGGCGTTTACGATTTTTTCCTGAGTCTGACTGAAGAACAGTTCTGATCGTTTTCTGCGCGATTCGGAGGTAATGTCAGACATAAGAAAACTTTTGAAAGCGATGCCGAATAGGAGAATGAGACCAACGAATCCTATGGTGAAAAGCGAGGAAAGAGCAGTCTTCGTTCCTGATGAGGAAGTCCCTTCAAGTTCCTTGCGGTCTATGGCGGCCTGTATAGTCTGACTGATTTTGGGTGGAAGGGGAATTATGCGCTGGGTCTGCAGCAGCATATGCAAGGATTCATATACTTTGTATTCACTCAGACAGGATGATCTCACGATTGAGGATACGGAGCTGCTGCCGTCCAGCAGCGTGTAGATGTATTCTTCCGGTTTGCAGAATATATCGAGCTCGGCGGCTTCCGGTGCGGACCTGTCGGTTTTGACAAAAACGGAGTCCTCGTTTATCTTGTCCACCATCCTGTTCCACTCGTCGACTCTGCGCATGCCCTCCATAATGATGTTTTCCGAAGAGATGGAGACGGTGCTGCAGGCAAGAGGAATGACTGAACGGAGTGAGTTGAAACGATAAACGCCGCTTTTCCACATGAGCAGGCTGCAGGTAATATCCTCCACACAGTTGTCGGCAAATGTCTTGATCTCCTTGACTGTCATCAGATTGCGGTCGACCAGAGCCGCACACAGGCCGTTTAGATTTCCCTCGTGTGATGTGAAGAGCGTGTTGAGGTGTTCGGGGGATTTCTTTTTCACATCGACCAGAAAGTTGAAGAGCTTGTTCTGGAGTGTCTCCTCGTCTTTTTCCGCCCCCACTATCATTCCGCTTTTGAATATGATCGCACCTTCGGATTGCCCGTCGGAAAGAAAAAGTTTCCCGGTGATCTTCTGCTGAGTCAGAAGATGAAATACATCGGCTAGAATGAACTCTTTCAGGGTGCCACTGAGGACCACAACTGCTCCTTTTCAGAACTGCTTTGTATTCAGGTCTATGCTTTTTTCTTTTCTGTTAAAGTCTTTTTCAATGCAAGACCGTGCTTTATGATAAAAAGAAAATTGTATATCATGAATACGGAAAATGGAATCATGAGGTTTATGGTAGTTATTTGCGGATAGCGGGTCTGGAAAGTCGAGCTGGTGTAGTACAATGAGAGCACAAGACAGGACAGCATCACGTGAATTGCTGGAGAGAACGTCTTGTCACCCTTTATCAGTTTGTCGCTTCCGGGCACGGTCAATCCGAACAGACTCTTCATGATGTTTTTTCTCTTGCGACTGGCATCGATGTAGGCTCTCTGCTGGGCGTTGATGGATGACGCATTTCGAACGTACTGACTTTCCTCATGACATTTCTCGCACTTGGTTCCTTTTCTGCACTTTCTGCAGATTATTCGGCCGCAGATCTTGCAATTGAACAGTTCCTTCACTTTGGAGTAGCTGTTCCAGATGAATCTGTCCAGAAATAGCAGCGATGCGAAAAAAAGTACGAATAGGATCAATGAGGCAATCGGACCCAGCCCGAAAAAGGATGCTCCCCACAGTGGTTTTGAATCTGAAAGGGAACCACCGTGGTGCAGGAAACGTTTCAGCCAGAAGTATTTGGGTGAGAGTTCCGGCTGCATCAGTCTGCGCAGAAGGGGGCTGTTTCCGGAGTAGTGGATGTCATTCTTTTCTATGAAACGGTTTACCTTCCTCGGATAGAGGCGGGCGGCCTGATCTATCAGGTCCGTTGCAGTGATTGATCCCCCTTTTTCAATCTGATACTGTCCCATGTTGAATTTCGCTTCCAGATTTCGAGGATCTTTTTCAATAAGGGCTGTGTAGTACTGTTCCACCGCATCGTGATTTCCAAGCAGAAACGAGATGTTGCCTGCAGTAAGCAGTGTGAGAGGATCCTTGGGGGAGAGCTGCAGAGCTTTGCGCAGAGCTTCGGCGCTGGTGTTGTGGTCCTCTCCCTTAACTGCACTTATGGCCACACCGAGATATGCCAGGTGATCCGAGGGGTTCTCCCGGGCGTTTTTCAGCGCAGCCTGGTGCAGCTCCTCCGAATAACCTTCGGTTGTCACTCTTGTGAAGATATGGGGTGTCTGCGACGAGCTGGCGGAGTTCAGAAAAACATTATACATCCAGTTGTCCAGCGGACTGAGTGTCAGAAGCAGACATGCAAAAGTCAGAAGACTCTTTTCTCCTTTGCTGAGAAACCTTCTTACAAGGAATGCCAATGCCCAGAGAAAGGGTACAATGCCGAAGGAAACCACGGACAACACCACGGCAATACTGGCCAGTGGTCTGTATTTGAGCGGAAGGCCGGAAAACAGTTTGTCATCCAGAACGTGTACTGCCGAGGGGAGATAGTTCAAAGAGAGCTGTATGGCTATGACCAAAATGAAGATAATGAATGAGGTTCGCAGCAGGCGGTAGAGATTGAACGCCAGGGCATGCTGGGCTCGCCAGGACCGGCTTATTGTATTGAATGCATTTCCGATCGAGGTAAAGGATTCGACTATTTCCAGTGGGAAGTGAATACGTGCATTCTGCAGAGCCGACCAGCTCTGGTCGGGATCGAACTGCTTTGCCCAGCCGAAACAGAACTCTGCCTGAGACTTGGACTGTGGTTCTAATCTTTTGCCGGCAAGCAGCAACTGCTGTGAGATGGTGGGTGCTGCAATCCCTCCCCGGCTGAACATGGATTTTTCAAGTTCCATCAGAGACTCCTCAGCCCATAAGAGCTGATCATTTCTGATAAACTCCAGGGAAAGAAGCCATAAGGTTCCCGGGTGGTTCGAACTGATCCTGATTGCCTGTTTGAAGTGAGTGTTTTGACTTTCAGATCCTTGAGATTCAAGAACTCCGGCGAGATAAAAATACCAGGGAGCCCGTGATTCAGCCCTGGAGGAAACTCGTTTTGAAAACTGCTGCTGCTGTGAATTGATCCAGGATTCCAGGGAGAGAAAATCTTTTTCGGTCAGATCTATGCTTTCGAGAAATTCGCTTCTGGTCTTGAGCGCGCTGTCTATCTCATCTGCCCAGAACTGATGAGTCTGCGGTACAGAGGCGAACAGGCCTGTTGCAAGACAGATTAAAATCGGTAGAAGTGAGTGGAAGCTTTTTATCATTTATAGATCCTGCACGACGGACTTTGTTTCTAGGCAACAATTCAAAATTAGTATCTGCATACTTCCGGAGCGGACCAAAAATAGTAAATATATGTAAGCGGAGGGGAATAGTGGAAAAAAAGGCACATTCCTGGTGAAACGTGCCTCGGGAAGGTGCATTATTTTTCGGTTTTGTTGACGAACTTGTTGAGCCTGGACTTCTGGTTGGATGCCTTGTTCTGGTGGATAAGCCCGATTTTGACACTCTTGTCCAGAATAGAAACCGCGTTTTTCAGAGCCGTGCTCGCGCTTTCTTTATCCTTGGCCTCAACTACCTTGCGTACGGCTGTCTTCATACGGGAGCGGTTCATACGGTTTTTCAGATTGGCTTTCTTGCTCGTGCGAACACGCTTTTCCACCGACTTATGTCGCTGCATTATGGCACTCCTTATACATAGAATTGGTTGTCTATGGAATTAAAAAGGTAAAAATAAGCATTGTCCCGTGGAAATGTCAATCTCAAATGGGCTTGAATTAGAAAAATATCAGCAAAAACCGTTTCAGCCGGTTTCAGTCGTCTGGTTTCAAAACAACAGAAGTCTATCTGGCAACTCCGATTTGAAGTCTGAACACTTCGGTTTTCCTGGTTGTTTTGTCCAGCACTTTGATATAGGCGAGATAGGTCGCCGACCCCACCATCCTTCCTGATCTGTTTCTGCCGTTCCATTTTATTTCGGAAACACCTTCACAATCACTTTCAAGATGTGAATGCACAATGTTGCCCAGAGGATCATAGATGACGATCGTTACATCGAATCCTGTATGATTCTTGTATTTGGCTTTCGGTCCTACGAAAAAGGAAACGCTGCCTTCTTTGGGGTTGAATGGATTCGGGCCTGCAGCCGCTGAGAAGGAGCTGGGGTTTGACTTTACCTTGATCATAATTCGCTTGTTGGACGGGTTTGTTTGAATGTTCCCGTTCTGATCCCCGATCAGTGCTTCAGCATCAATCCAGACGGAATCGTTCTGCATAGATATCCGCGCATCTTCGTAGCTCCTAACAAGAAAGGTCCAGGAGCGGTCAAAGTTGTCAATGGGTTCAAGAATCATGGTATATATTGAATCGGAATCCTTGCGCTTGAAATGAAATGGTGAATTGTTAAAGCCTCTCGGTACCGCTTCGGAAAAGTTTACACGCAGAGTGTCAGGGTAGGAAATGCTGTCTTCGGTAGAAATGGTGAGTGTGGCTGAAACCAGGACCGGACCTGCGCTGTCCTGAAGAACAACCTCTCCGGAGTCCTCATAAGCACTTACATTGTATTTTAGACTGAGAAAACCTGATGTTATATCTTCAACCGGTTTGTCGAATGCGTCTGTCAGATCGATAAATATTTCGGTGCTGTCCGAACCGTAGGAGAACCTTTCAGGTGTGAGAACCTGAGAGCTGGCTCCTTTAGCCCAGGAAAATTCAGGCCTAAGGCTGTCGCTTTTCACTGATCTGTTGAAGTGCAAAGAGCCTGTTTCCACTATACCATCCGCATCTCTGTCGAGATAGAATGCGTGCATGATTCTGGGCAGGCCGAGTTTGAGCCTGAGCGGTACGAATCTGTTATCCTTGTGGGCTTTGTTTCCGAAATAATCACAAATGTTTCCATTGGGATTGATTCTTATGCTGTCTTCAGGAGTAACAATCTGTTCCACAATCACTTTGATTCCGTTTGCAGTAGGGGTTCTATGGAGCACAGACAGTTGCCTCTCTTGCTGTCCCGGAGATTTGATGAGCAGTGCATTCTCTGTTATGGAATCTAATGGGACAGGTTCGGAAAAAGTCAGCAGAAGCGTATCCGGATAAAGTCCCTCCACCGTGCGCTCCAAAAGCACGGCCTCGGTAATGAGGGGGCCGATTTTTTCGGATATGCGGAATGTGACGATTTCTTCCGCCGAAGTATGCAGATAACTGATCCCCAAACGGTCAGTCCCTGAAAATGATGTCCTGCCCTCGTCGAATGGTTCTGGCAATACTATTACTACACTTTTCCCATCTGCACTAAGGGTCATGTTTTCCGGATAGGCTGTTTTGCTGTTTTGAAGGTCAGGCCAGTTGACGATGATGGAGTCTGGTAGAGATTCAAGAGAGTCTTCATAATGAACTTCTGCTCTATCCAACCGTCCATAGCCATTGTCGGCATAATAGAAGGCCGAAAGAATGTCATTCACATTCCGGGGGGGATTTCCAGAGACGATAAATGAGACAAATCCTTCCTGATTGTTGTCTGATTGCAGGTAGTAGCGGATAACATAAGCTCCGGAAACAAGGTCGGTGATGGCGTTTTCCTCTACTACCACAGAGGAGTAATCGTCTGAAATGGTAATGCCACCATAACTGGTGCCTGGAAGCAGACGTTTTGCTGTTTCAAATGAGGGACCTTCAATGTAGAAATCTACGTTTGCCCTTCTGATTTCAGTGGAGCCAGCTTCGGGGTCGCAGGAGAGATTGTCCGTGGTAACCCGTTCGAAAAGATCATAGTGGGTAAGACCCTCGGCGATTTCATTCGTTTTGTGGAAAATTTTGCTGGATGTGCGCAGATTCAGAGAGGTTACCATGCGGAAATTGGAACCGCAGCAGTGCCTTTCCGCGAAGAACAGTTTGAAGCTGTACGTGTTGCCCGCCGTTAAACCCAGAGTGTCAAGATTCACCGCGCCCTCCACCGGCCCGTGTATTCCTCCTATGTCCACCACGAGGCTGCTGTCGATGAATACCCATACGTCATCATCACCGCGGAAATAGAACGTCTGACCGGGAGTGTATTCGAATTCGGCGGAAATCTCCATGGTGAAATGGTAGTTATGGCCACGCTGCTCAATGCTGTTGTTGGGATTGGGAATTGTTTCTTCCTCGTCAAGAAAAAGAAAGTCGTCAATGGGGAAAAAATCACTGCTGTTTATCTCAAAAAGACCTTCCTCGTTTTTCTGCAGCATCATATTGTAGCAGGTTTGATTCGTATACCCGTTTTCGAAGGTGTCTGGGAGAAACCAGCTGTCAAGCATGGTTGCACACGGGTCCTCGCCTGTCGGAACAGGTTTGCCGTTTTCACCCAATCGGTTCCGTACCATACCCGTAGCCGGTTGGTGATCGACACATTCCTCTCTTTGGAAATCAGGGTGCTCCTCATTTATATCTCTCATAACGGCTCCCAGAACCAGTACTCCGCAATCACCGCTTTTTCCCGGAAATACGGGGGATACCTCGGGTGGACCTTCAGGGTAGGGGCTGGGAAGGATCCAGGCGGTGTCATAAGCTGAAAAATTCTCACTCAGGTCAATGAATTCGCCTTCGGCCAGCCCCGAATCGGAATAGAGTGAGGAATCGATGGAGTTCATGAATTTGAAGACTGCACTGTCGGGTTCACCGAAATACCTGAAACTTGACCAGCCGCAGTAGGAGGGTTCCAAATTCATTCTCATTATGCGTCCATCCCTCATCAGTACGCGGGGCGCACCCAGGTCCCAGGGATTGAAAAAATAAAGCACTCTGCTCTCGGGGGCATCCAGGGTGATTTCCACTTCGGACTCCAGATCGGGGGTGCTGAGCCAAACATCCTTTGCGGAGGTATCGGAGGCAAATAGTCTTTGCATGCTGATCTGCTCGGTTCCCCCGGTGTAGAAAACTCTTTCAGCCTGAGCATCATGAGGGGTGGGAATCACACTCATGAATTCTATGCGTTCGGTGGAGGTTTTGGGGGTTCCGGTGAAAGTGTAGCTGTACCACCCTCCGCCCTCCGGTACCATCTGAGCGCCGGGCCACCAGCCGCTTTCACTCGATATGACATAGATAGGGGTTTGCGAACGTACAGAATCCTCTGCCCAGGGGCTGAGAAAGTGGATGGTGACAGTCTGGGTCGAAGCCTGAGCCATCAAAAAAAGCAGAAGAAGAA
>JBKHHW010000145.1:0-7985 GCA_046538945.1 Chitinispirillaceae bacterium
AAAGAGGATTGTCCGAAACAGAAGCTAAAAAGCGTCTTCGCATCCATGGGCCCAACCGGTTGAAAAAAGCTGCTACACGGAGTACCTGGAAGATTCTCATTGAGCAATTTAAAAGCATCATCATAGGAATTCTGGCAGTAGCCGCTGTGCTTTCATTCGTTATGGCCGAGTGGGTTGAGGGGATAGCGGTAACTATGGCCATTGTTATCAATACAGCAATCGGCTTTTTCAGTGAGCTGCGAGCGGTTCGTTCCATGGAGGCGCTGCAGAAACTTAGCCGGACATCCGCACGGGTGAAACGGGAAGGGAGTGAAAAGAGCATTGCTTCTGAAAATCTCATTCCCGGTGACATTCTTATCCTTGAGGCCGGTGATGTGGTTTCGGCAGACTGCCGTATCATCCAGGCTTCGAAGCTTCAGGTGAATGAATCCACGCTCACGGGCGAATCGGTTGCATCCTCGAAAACTGCCGACATTCTCGACAGAGAGGATAAGCCCCTTGCTGAACGGAAGAACATGCTATACAAAGGAACTGCACTGACCCGTGGCTCTGCGATGGGTGTGGTGGTCGCAACGGGCATGGGTACCGAGCTGGGGCACATCAGCAAACTGGCGCAGGAAGCCGGAATGCAGCAGCAGACCCCTCTCGAACGCCATCTGCAGCAGCTGGGGCAATGGCTGGTGTGGTTGACCCTTGCAGTGGCGTTTCTTGTTGCCGTAGCGGGGATCGTTGCCGGGAGGGATCTGCGAAGGATGATTGAAATCGCAGTGGCGCTGGCGGTTGCCGCGGTGCCTGAAGGGCTTCCGATTGTGGCTACCGTAGCACTTGCCCGCGGCATGTGGCGAATGGCTCGTCGCAACGCACTGATCAGAAATCTTTCCGCTGTAGAAACCCTTGGCGCCACCAGTGTCATCTGTACCGACAAGACAGGCACACTCACCGAAAATCAGATGACCCTCAGGCGCCTGCAGCTTCATTCCGGAGATTATAACATAAGCGGTGAGGGACTCTCGACTGATGGTGAAATCACAAAGAATGGTAACCGGGCAGATCCGCTTGAGGATGATGTCCTTAAGCGGTCAATCGAGATCGGGTTGCTGTGCAATGATGCGCTCCTGGACAGTCAAGCCGGAGAAAAAGCATCGGGAGATGCGATGGAAGTGGCGCTGCTGGTGGCGGGAGCAAAGGCCGGCATATCACGTTCGGAACTACAGAGCAGGCAGCGGCGTGTCAGGGAGGAGGCGTTTGATCCGGAAATCAAGATGATGGCCACGTTTCATACAACGGGAAACCATCGCTTTCGTGTAGCAGTGAAAGGCGCGCCTTCCGCGGTACTGGAGAATTGCAGCCTGGTGGGTACGGGTGATGAATTGACGGCTCAGAAGCGACGGCTTTGGGAGCAGCGGGCTGATGATCTTGCCGGTGAAGGGCTGCGGGTTCTGGCACTTGCCGAAAAGTTCGTTGAAGACAAGGAAAGCGACCCCTATGAGAGTCTGACACTTGTGGGGGTAATCGGATTTCTCGATCCGCCCCGCAGTTCGGTCCGGCCGGCCATCCGGGAGTGTCAGGAGGCGGGAATACGGGTGGTGATGGTTACAGGGGATCAGGCGATAACGGCGAAAAATGTCGGCATTGCAGTAGGTTTGAAGGATGCAGAGAATGCATCGGTTATGGAGGGCAATGCGATCAAAACACCGGAAGAGTTGTCGCCTGAGGAGCAGAGGGCAATAATCAATGCCTCTATTCTTTCCCGTGTAAGTCCCGAACAGAAACTGAACCTGATTGATCTTCACCGGCGTCATAAGTCGGTAGTCGCGATGACCGGTGATGGTGTTAACGATGCGCCGGCGCTGGAGAAGGCGGATATAGGAATTGCCATGGGCGGACGAGGGACGGAAGTGGCACGCCAGGCAGCGGATATGATTTTGAAGGACGATGCCTTTCCTACAATCGTCGCGGCAGTTGAACAGGGACGGGCGATATTCAATAATATCAGGGCCTTTACTATTTATCTGCTTTCGGGAAATATGGGAGAAATACTGGCCGTCGGACTGGCATCCATTCTTGGTCTGCCACTTCCGCTTCTGCCCATTCAGATACTGTACATCAATGTTGTTAATGATATATTCCCTGCTCTGGCTCTCGGTATGGGACACGGAGCGGAGAATCTCATGCAGAAACCACCGCGCCGATCGCAGGAATCGATATTGACAGACAAAAACTGGATAGCTATAACCGGCTATGGTACAGTAATCGGTGCTATCCTGTTCATTTCTTATTTTCTGGCCGCCCAATGGCTTGGTTTCGGTCGCGATCTGTCTCTGACTGTTTCGTTTATCACTCTTGGATTCGCCCGTCTTTGGCACGTATTCAATATGCGCCAGAGTGATTCCGGTATACTGTTCAATGAAATCACCAAAAACGGGTATGTCTGGGCTGCACTGCTACTCTGTACCGGTCTTCTGCTTATGGCGGTTTATCTTCCGGGCCTTTCGGATGCGCTGCGTACACGGAACCCGGGGTTTTCGGGATGGTTTCTGATTTTGGTAATGAGTCTGATGCCGTTTTTCGCGGGGCAGATCTCCAAACTGGTTGCAGCCCGGAAGGTGCTCTAATCTATCTGTTTAGAACAGAATAAACCCTCAGAAAGCATTCCAGAGCGGACATTTAATATTTGTTTCAAGAGCACGGAATATGAAAACATTCCGCTTCAAGGTGACCAGTATCAAAAGTATAGCATATGAAATAGGTTTTCAGAAATCTCTCACATGACTTAAAGAGCGGTTTCATTTTTCGCAGCCCACTTGAAGGTGCCCGTTTCCTTCCGTTTACGATGCTGCTGTTTCTGCTAAGCGGGACCATGAACCGAGAGAATCACTTGAGCAGGTTAAAAGACGTCTGAACAATGGCCGAAAACAGCTCTGACTTCCTTTTTCCAACTCTGAAGTATATCCAAGCCGGACGAATGTTTTCACCTGGCTTTTTTTGGAAATCAGGTTCGGCATCAGTTATTTTTTGATTAGTATTTCGTTACGTAGTGGAACGAATCACAGTCGCATGCAGATCGTTGGAATCAGTTCAAAAGTTAGTTTTTCAGAACCCCACGGTTACAATCTGACACTAATAGTGTCTGTCTGAAAACAGCCCTGCAAATTGATCGAACCGCTCTGCACCCCGTTTGCCGGCTGATGAAACACCCTTTTTTCACTAGACCTTTAAATAGATACACTATATAATGATAATCAACCTGGCCTTTTCACAACAATACCCAACACCATTGGCTGTAATATGTATCATTTGCAGTACTTTATAACTTCCGGACTCTTTCTACTGGCCCTGGCTGTCACCTATCTTGCTATTAAGGTTGTTCTCCGCACGAAACTGGTTTCCTTTTTCGTGGATACCCCTGATGACCGGAAGGTGCACACCAGCCCCATACCCCGCCTGGGAGGGGTAGCCATTATCGTTTCTGTTATGACAGTGCTCTTTCCCTGGTTTCTTCTTTCCAGGTTCGATATTCTGCCACCGATTCACAAGGGTTTTTTTCTTTCCATTCTTACTTCGGTACTCACCCTGGGAGTTTTCGGATTCCTTGATGATTCAAAATTCTACACCATGCGGGTACGCCACAAGCTTTATTCGGTAATTGCGCTTGCGGTGGCTACGGTCTATCTTTTCAATGTTCACCCCGGTGCCATTTCGGTATTCGATCTGTTCATTATACCACTGTGGCTGAGCAAAATCATTGCCGTCTTCTGGATCATAGGCCTAATCAATGCATTCAACCTGGTGGACGGACTGGATGGACTGGCGGGAACCATCTCTCTGGTATCACTGATCGGTGTTTCAACTGTTGCTGTTTTCACAGGTAATTCGGAAGCTGCCATTCTGAGTGTCATCGTTGCCGGGGCAATCGTGGGATTTCTGTTTCACAACGCGCCTCCGGCTAAAATTTTCATGGGTGATACGGGATCTCTTTTTCTGGGATTTTCCATATCCGTGCTGGCGATCCATGTCGCCCGATGGATACCGGACGGAAAAGTGCCCCTGATCATGCCTCTCCTGGTGGGTATACCGATACTGGAAGTGTTTGTATCGATTGTGAGGCGTTATTTTAAAGCCAATGACCTGGGCCACACCTTCAAGCAAATTCTGAAATTCATTGTAACTGCTGACAGCTCCCATATTCACCACAGATTTCTTTTCAGAGGATTCTCACATCTGGAAACATGTACTCTGGTGGGAATTCTTTCAGCCACTCTCGTATTGGGAGCAGTATGCATTCTGTTTTCTCCCCCGAAACTGGTCTTTTTGATACCCCTCTATCTGATTCTGCCCATTTCAGTGGCACTGTACAGACTGGGATTCGGCGGACGGTTCAAGAAAGCTTTGAAACTGAGCAGAAGCCAGTTCAACGGGTACCACAAACCGGAACTTATCGGGATTATCGAACCTGACGGAAAACTCTTCCAGTACTTATCCAACCGACAGAATAACGGCTATGTATTTGTCCCCCTTTCAGATGAAAATGACCTTCCCGTTATAGCCAGCCAGTTGAAAGCGACTATAGTCAGAAACAGCTCCGGGCTGCCGGAAATTGCAGCCCGAGTATCAAAAGAGCTTTCCACCATGTACCATTTCTCCACGTTTCTGCACGACAGCAGTCCCAGGGAGACCATCAGAATCGTGCCCAACATGAAATCTCCCGTGGAAGATCCTGCTGCCATAGAAAAAATTTTACAGAGTTTCAGTTCAGAGTACCCGCAGGAAAAAAATGAATCAGAAAGCAGGCAAGGGGCGGGCAGGGGTATTGTATGACAATTCACAGGAACATCAGCAGAGAACGATGTCTCGTATGCTGCAGCAAAAACACCTTTACCGCCCAGCATGTGGCACTCCTTCTCTCCTTCGGCTATGAGGTGGAAATCGTAGAAACCACCAGCCAGGCCATACAGCAGTTCATTGCCAGAAAACCCAGCCTTCTGCTGGTGGAATCATCGTTTCTCCCCCGATTTTCCCACCGCCTGATTCAACTGTTCAAATTTGCCCACCGGACCCCCGCAGTTGTACTGATGGCACCGGATGTTTCCGAGGTCCTTGCGTATCTGTACCTTAAAGAGGGTGTTTATGAATTCGTAGAGACCCCACTCAAGCCCGAGGAACTTGCATTGGGGATAAAGAGGGCAGCTGAGCGGCTGAAGGTTAACAGAACCAGATTGTTCTACATGGACCTGGTGACACAGATCGGACTGGCGCTGCCGGTTCTGGGGTTTCTGATATATCTGGTAAATCGGTAGGATTACTCTCTTAAGTTCCCTCAAATCTTCCGGCAAGGGATTTTCGGGGAGAAACTGCTGTCATAAATAAGTGTGCTTAGTGTGATATGATTGCTCAATTCAAACCAGATCCAGCCTATAAACTAACCTCCCACTAATTTCCCATCAGGGAATTACGATGAATTCCCTGGAGAAAAAACGATATGCATTTTCATTACAAATCAGATCTTGCGCAAACTAAAACGGATTTCCTAAATGAAGCCAGCAACGGGTTTAAAGTACTCTCAACCGGGAGAACTGCAATGTACTCTCTATGGGGACTCCCTTTACTTCTCTTTTCTCTTGCATCTGCATCCATCTTTACTCAGAATAACCGCTATGAGCTCTCCTACGACTACATCAAAGCAACTGCGGATACAGTTTCCGACACCACAGCGACACCTTTTTTCTCTGTCCCAGAACAAATAGATCTTCAAAAAGGCGATAAACGATTTCTGAGCCTGGTTCACGATGACCAAAGCATCTCTTTCACCCCCTATCTATCCCTGTTCAGCGAAACGTCCGGCGAAAATACAGATATTTTCACTTCCCTTCACGCCAGAGGCACCTACTCATCATCCTTTCTGAAAGCTTACATAGACATTCACGCCTACACAACCCGGAACAGCGCCACCAGCACTTCAAACGAGTTCTCCTACGAACGGTTCATCCGCAGTGATGAGCATGTGCCCATTGAGGGATTCATGGATTTCAGAGTGAATCTTCCAGAGGCGTACATCGAAGCCAGCTACAAGAATCTGACTCTGCAGACCGGCAAGCGGAAACTGCGCTGGGGCCCGGGCTACAAAGGGACGCTGGGGATGTCGGGAACAAGCTACAGTCCCTTTTTCCTCTATCACCTGCAGCTTGAATTCGGCGAACTGCTTCATCTTTCCAGTTTTCTCTGTTCCTACGATGATCCCTACCACTATAGAGACGAACTGGATGTCGACACTACTCTTAAAATAGCTAACAACAACAAAGCTCTTTCCATACTTCCTCCCCGCTACAGTGCCGGGCAGAGGATAAACGTGCGTCTGGGCAAGTATGTGCAGATCGGAATCTACGAACTGGTGACCTTCTTTGGCATGGAGGATTTCACCCACTTCGCCAACCCGCTGCAGATCTACTATCTTGGAAACCAGGCCAGCGGCACCAATAGTGCCAATCTGCTGGGAGGCATGGATTTCAACATTCTTCTGGACAGATTCCGTATTTACGGCGAATTTCTCAATGATGATATCACCATGTTTGAAGACAAGGGAAATCCCGACAAATACGCACTTCAGCTGGGAATGGTCCATTATCCGAATTCACGGGTGGTAGCGGCGGGAGTAGAATATACCCACATTAGTCCCTACGTGTACGGACACTCCCGGGTGCTGAGCCGTCACGCGCTATGGGGAGAGAGCCTGGGCTGGCCCTACGGCAACGACCAGGATGTAGTCACGGGATACTGCATTTTCGACCTGGGTCCCGCTCTCAATGCCCGGGCGGAGCTGAGCTACTGGCTCAGGGGCAGCGGTACGCTGAAAAGTGACTGGTACGCAGACGGCCGCCCCGATCTGGATCACGCTCCCTATTTTCCCCGGAATGCACAAGAAAAGGTCAGCGCTTATCTGAGTGCGGAGTACAGGCCATTGAACTGGCTTAGGAGTTCGATTGTGTACAGGCCCTCCTACAGTAAGGGGAAATTCAAGAATGCGCTTCAGGGGTCAATCAGTGTGGGAGTGCCTAAATCGGTGGAGTATGATCAAAACAAAGGGTGGGCAGATTAAGATGGATCCTGATCAGTAGGAATAACAAGTTACCTAACAATCAGTTTTCACCGGAGCACTATCCTAAAATTTGAATAGAAATACAGAGCCCCGAACCCAGGTTAGTGCATCTATAGACCCAACTGCTGAACTCCTCCTCGGTACAGCTTTCAGGTACTTGCGAAATTATCAAAAAACTTCCTTTCCCACGCAACAATTCCCCCCATGGGGCGTTAATCCTGTTCAAGCTGTTTTACGCGTTTCTCTCAAACCAACAAGGAGTTAAACTGAAATGATGGGTTTCAAGAAAAAGCTGCGCTGGCCTGCGATTGTTACCGGCGGCCTGGCGGTGATCATGCTTGTACTGGCTGCGGTGGGTTCCATTCCCGACTGGGGAGGAGCAGCGGCGGCGAAGGTGAGTGAACAGGATCTGCAAAGTTTTGTCGAGGTGAACAAGAAGATGTTCTCCATCCAGACGGAGCTTGAAAAGCAGATGATCCAGGCAATCGAGGATAACGGGCTCACTGTCGAGCGCTATGTCGAGATCGCCAGCAAGGAGGATCCTGACCAAAGAGCCGAGGTGGCCTCGGAGAATGAGCTGGCGAAGGTGGAGAAGGTGACCCGGAAGGTGGACTCGATCAACGAGGATCTTCAGAAGAAAGGCCTGGAGCTGATCACAAAGCAGGGCCTTACCCCTGAAAAGTACGAGGAGATCGCCGTGAATGTTCAGAACTCCCCGGAAAACCAGAAGAAGTACAACGAGATGATGGGTGAAAGCCAGGGCTAAGATAGATATCTGAAGCTCATGGAGAAAAAGCGCGGATCTGCCGGAAAAGGCGGGTCCGCGTTTTTTATTGGGTGGGGAAGATTTTGGTTTCGAACCATTAACGGAGTTACGTTGAATTGATTCTTC
>JBKHHW010000146.1:0-7911 GCA_046538945.1 Chitinispirillaceae bacterium
AACGTTCAGCGTTTACCGTTGGCCGTTATCCGTTGGCCGTTTAGCATTAATCGTTGCGTAGTTTTGCTCACCGTTCTTCTTCATGCCACGATTGGTTTTACGCAGGCGAAGGGGAGCCAGGCGTTTCTGGATTCGCTATACGGGAGTTTTTATGTTTCAGAGTGCTGTTCGAGTACTCTTTCCGAATGCATCAAAGAAAAGCCGGACTGCAGTATGGCAAAGAGGCTGGTTGCGTTCACTTCATGGATGAAGGACCTGAGCAGAAGCACCGATGAAATGATTGCCGAAGCGCTGGAGGACAGATACCTGACATTCACATCTGACAGTACATTTGCAATAGATACGGCAGGATGGCCCGTTGCGGGTGATGAGGACGCACCGGTCACCATCACCGAATACTATGCCGCAGGCTGCCCCATGTGCAAGGTTACCTATAAGGAACTCTTCCATGCGGTCACTGATGGGCCTCTGAAGGGGAAGGCGAAACTGCTGGCAAAACCGCTTACGACAATAATCGGAGACCAGGCTCTCGAAGCGGCGCACAGCTTGGGGCGTTTTACGGATTTCATGCTGATACTTGAGAGGCAGCGGGGCCGTCCCACCAAAAAGATGATGCTTGACCTCGCGGACAGCCTGGGAGTGAACAGGAAAAAATTCGAAAAGCTCATGGAAAGCAAAGCTGTTAAAAAAAGACTTCAGAAATCACGCAGGGAGGCCAGGGGAAATGGTGTTAAGGTCACTCCCACCTTTTTCATACAAAACAGACGGTACAGAAGCCACAAGGCCACTCTCTGGATGATCGACGCCGCGGAGTATTTTTATGAGAACGGTGTGCAGAGCGGAAAAGGGTCGCAATCCGGCAGGGAGTGATCTGTCGAGGTGCCCGGAGGTCGCAGGGAACACTGCAGAACTGATGGGTTACCACGCTGAAGTAGTAAATGACAGTGCGGAACAGAGTGACGACTTTTAATTTTAGGCAAAATTTAGCGGTCGGAGCCAATACAGAAAACAGAAAACAGAAAACAGAAAACGGAAAAACGGAAAACGAATTTATTTATCCACTCTTCCGCCCCACTCCGATACCGACCTGAAAAGATTCTCCACCGACCTCTCGAACGCCTTATACCCACCCGCCTGCAGATAATTTCGGGGAGTGATCTCCATGATAGCCGTCTGATCGAATCCGCTATGCAGTAGCAGCCCAAGCTTTTCTTTCCAGCCGCTTGTGTTGGTGAGCATGGGCCAGTGGTCATCCTCCTGGACATCGTGGCAGTGCACATGCACTATCTTTTTCACCAGGTCCGGACCGGGCTCCTGGGGTATTCCGTAGCGCAGATGATTCAGATAGCCGTGGCCGAAATCCCAGCACAGCCCGCAGCCGCTTCTTTGCTCTATCTGCTCGAGTTCGGAAAAGCAGTCCCCTATCCTCACCACCGCCTCCTGAGGAGCTGCCGCGATCTGAAGCTCGGCGGTGACCAGGACCGTAGGAGTATACTGAGCGCACCACCCCACCGCCCAAGCGAAAAAGCGCACCGAGCGCTCAAGCAGTTCTTTGCGGGAAATGGTTTTGAAATCGGCAGCAGGGTGGATATTCACCACAGCACCCCCCTTTTGCTGGACCGAAGCCTCCAAGGCCAGAAAGAAAAGCTCCTCGTGAAAGTGCCTGCAGGGGTTCTGCTGCGAGTTTTCAAAGCAGGAAGGATTGTACTCGGTGGCTTCGGAATAGGGGTGGATGGAGACGCTGAACCCCGCGTCCGTGCACCGCCTTATATGCTCGGAGAGAAGCATACGGTCGGTACGAGGTCTCACCGGCACCTCGATTGCCCGCACCTTCTTCTTCCAGATTGTCTCCAGGATATCCCTGTCTCCGAAAAGCCTGGTATAGTGATCGTTGTCCCAGTAATCGACATCCAGCTTGAAACCCACCTTCATTTTCTGACGTCTCCGCTTACCGCATCAGCCTGCCGCAGCGGGCCAGATATAGGCTGCCGCAATGGCCAGAACCAAAAGAGCAATCAGGGCCCAGAAAAAAGCCCCCACCGGTTTACCCAATGCGGCCCGGGCCGGTTCAGAGGATTTCTCCTCCGCCTGATACAAAGGAAAATAGGGATACGCCGCCGCGGCCATGAGAAGGGCTATCACCACCCCCGCCACGAAAAAGGCCACCACGTACACCCCCTGGATGGGCGGACCTATGGGAGTGAGCCACAGACCTCCAGCCCATACGCCCAGAAAGAGCAGAAAAAAAAGCGCAATCACCACTCTCACCGCCGGACGGGACTTTCTGATACCGGCTACCAGTATTCCGGTAATGAACAAGGCCACCAGTATGGCCCACAGAAACTCTATGTAGAAAAACATAGCCGCTCCTCCTGTCTTGATGAACCGAAGAAAGTATACCCGTAAAGTTTACCGCAAAAGACGTTCCGCCCCGGGATATCCCGCAAGCCTGAAAGATGACCCCTGAGCAAAAAAAAAACCAAAGTGCTCCGGAGTGTTGCAACTTGCGTACCCATATTTATATTTTTATATAAAAGGCTCCCCCTCAGATACTTAGAATATCAAACATCCATTTAAAGCGGAGGTCTTCTGTGAACAAAACATTCAAACATCTGACGGTACTGGCCATGACAGTAGCGATTTTTGCCATGGCCGGCTGTAAGAAACAAGTACAAAAGGTGGAAGAAGAACCGCCACCTCCTCCACCACCGGTTGTGGAAGAAGAACCGCCACCTCCTCCGCCGCCGCCACCGCCACCGGCGATCGACTCGGCAGCCGAGGTGCGCAACGCACTTTCGACCATCTATTTCGACTACGACAAGTCAGACCTCAAGTCCGAGGCCATCAGCGCCCTCGAATCGGCCGCGAGCGTTCTGAACCAGTACCCCACCGTCAGAGTCATGGCCGAAGGCCATGCGGATGAACGCGGCACTGACGAGTACAACATGGGTCTGGGTGAAGCCCGCGCCAACTCGACGAAGGACTATCTGACTTCGTACGGAATAGAAGCTGACCGTCTGGAGATTACATCCTACGGTAAGGAACGCCCGGCCAATCCCAACTGTGACGGTGATGAAGACTGCCACAGTCTCAACAGAAGAGTGGAGTGGCGCATTCTCGACTAAGAAGCAACGGCGTATACTGAATACAAGGGCCGCTCCCGGGCGGCCCTTTCTTTTTTCAGCTCCTTCTCTTTCCCATAAGTGCCGCCCTGAGAAGCTCCACACCTCTTTTCTGCTCTCCGTAGATCTCCTCCACCTTCATTCTCGCCCACTCCGCCATCTCTTTTTCAAAAGCGGTCCTGTAGGTATGCCCCACCATCTTCTCTCCGGTCAGAACCGATTCCATGATCCCGTTATCCCGGTCCATCCTCTCAAGCGAACCCCTGGCGTTGGGGAAAAAACCCCTCATGTGAGACAGCTGCCCAAGCTCAATATCGAAACCGGATAAAAGATCTTCCAGCACTTCCATATTCCGGGAATGAATCTGCCGCACTTCCTCCAGCGCTGATCTCAGGCGCTGATCCTGAATACTTGCAATACAGCGCTCATACGCTCCCAAAGCATCCTTTTCCAAAAGCAACAGTGCCCCCAGCACATCTTCCGTTTTCTGCTTTTTCTTCATACCACACCTTCCACAAAAAACCGGTAAGGCCCACCTCTTTTCCGAAAGCAAGCCCCGTTCCCCATAAGAATAGCCATGGGAGGTACGGCAATTGCTTTTACTCTCTTTACTGCAAATCAGGTGTTCAAAGACCAGCGTGAAAGGAGCAACCATGGGTCAGGAACTGTTCGACCGCCTACGCTCGGAACATGAGCAGATCAAAGACATAGTATTCAAAATGAACGACACCACCAACTCAGCCCACAAGACCAGGGAAAACCTTCTTCAGAAACTTCAGCTGATACTCATTCCCCATATGAAAGCGGAAGAAGCGGTCTTCTATCCTGCTCTGAAAGACAAGAGCCAGTCTCATGACATTGCTCTGGAAGCCCTGGAGGAACACCATGTGGCTGATATGGTGCTTGAGGAACTGCTGAAAACCGACTGCTCCCACGATACCTGGAAACCCAAGGCGAAAGTGCTCATGGAGCTGCTCGAGCACCATATCGAGGAAGAGGAATCGGATGTGTTCGAATCGGCGGAGGAAGTGTTCGGAGGTGAACAGATGGACTACATCTATAACCAGTACCAAACAGAAGAGGAGCAGATCCGTTCCCGCGTTGCCTGAAACCTACTCGCCGCAGCGGTCCCGGATCTCCTCAAGACACTCCGTCAGAGTTCCGGGATCGTAACCGCAACCGAAAGCCTTTGTGCTGTCAAAAGAAACATCCGCGGGCCTTTTCGCAGGAGTCACAACATCTCTCTGAGAGGATGCCCTGATCAGGCCTTTTTCAAATCCGAAAACCTGCGCAAGCCTGAGGCAGAAACCATATCGTGAAATACGCTCTCTGCCGCCCAGGTGAAAGACTCCCGTCCTCTCAGAGCAGAAAGCGAGCATTCCCGAAGCGGCACGGGTCACCTCAACTGGGGTGCGGAATTCATCATAAAAGGCCTTCACCTCCCCGCCCGCCCGCAATGCTTCCAACCACCCCTGAATGAAACTTTTTGAGAAGCCGGAGCCGGCACCGAACAGAAGCGGCAGACGGCAGACCAGATTTTCCGAGCACTCATTAAGCACCCCTCTTTCCCCTTCCGCTTTCAGCCGCCCGTAAAGGTTAACCGGAGAGACCGGATCCTCCTCTCGGTACGGGGCATCTGTTCCGCCAAACACCATATCAGATGAAACAGACACCAGCTTGATGCTCCTTTGGCGACACAATTTTGCCAGAAAGCAGGTGGCATCGAACACTATTCTTCTCGCCGCGGCGGGGTTCTTTTCGCACATGTCCGGGGAGGACATGGCGGCGCAGTGTATAACCGCATCCGGCCTGAAGTGCTCAATTAGTGCACAAACCTGCATTTGGGAGTTCAGATCACAATAAGCAGTCTCATAAGGAGCGGCAACCGGAGAATTCGTGAGGAATGTTCCCAGAACCGAAGAAAACCGTTCATCCCTGAGAGCTTCACGGCACACTTTTTCCCCCAGGAGCCCGCTGGCTCCGGTCACCAACAACCTGTAGCTGTTCATCAATCAAACCTTCCGCTTTGGTTAGGTTAAACTCCCCAAATATACATAACCTGCAACAGACCGATCATCCGAACAGCTTTTCATAATCCCCGTAGCCCTCTTCCCTGAGTTTTTCTCTGGGGATGAATCTCAGGGATGCCGAATTGATGCAGTACCTGGTGCCGCGGGGCGCGGGACCATCCTCAAAAACATGTCCCAGATGGCTGTCTGAACCGCGGCTCCTGACCTCTGTTCTTAGCATGCCGAAACTGCGATCCTCCTTCGATTCGACTTTCTGCTCATCGACCGGCTTGGTGAAACTGGGCCACCCGCATCCGGAATCGTACTTTTCTCTGGAGGTGAAAAGAACATCTCCCGAAATCACGTCCACATAGATTCCCTCCTCCTTGTTGTCCCAGTACTCGTTTCTGAAGGGGGGCTCGGTGGCATTCTCGCGTGTCACCCTATACTGCATATCGGTCAGTTTCTTACGCAGTTGCTCATCTGACAGATCTCCTCTGTTTACCATACAACCCTCCTAATCTGACCACTTGCTCTGGATGTACCCTTCCCTGCCTGAACCGACCTTGTACCTTCTGTAAGCCTCCTGGTTTTTGAGATAGTACTTCTGATGATAATCCTCGGCGGCGTAAAAAGGTGCCGCAGGAAGTATATCCGTTGCTACAGGGGCAGAAAACCGTCCGGAGGCGTTAAGCTTTTCCTTGGATTCAAGAGCTTTTTTTTTCTGATCTTCGTCATGATAATAAACGGCAGTCATGTACTGCTCCCCTCTGTCGGCGAACTGACCGCCCGGGTCGGTAGGATCGATCTGACGCCAGAAGATTTCCAGAAGTGTTTCATAGCTGACCTTTCCTGGATCGAACAGAACCTGCACCGCCTCCCGGTGTCCAGTGCGGCCCGTGGACACCTGTTCGTAGGAGGGGTTCACCACATGCCCTCCGGTATAGCCGACTGTCACATTCTTCACTCCCTCCGTTTTCTCAAACGGCCCCTGAAGGCACCAGAAGCAGCCTCCTGCAAAAGTAGCCACCTCATGAAGAGGATTTCTTTGAGGATCGGACATAATATTCCCCTTTGCTTGGAGAGTTTGACGGGTCTCTGTTATGATTACGGCCAGGGGTGATATAAAAGGGAATAGAGGGGAAAACCTTTAATGGAATATCATTTGCGCTTACTTAACACAGAATCGAACACGACAATGCTTCCGGGAGGTTTCGATGGCCAAGGATTTCATGGATTTCAAAACGTCGCCAGTGATGTTTGCAGCATGGCCAGGAATGGGGGATGTGGGCCTGACCGCAATGGAATACATCCGTCAGGGTGTGGACGCCCATATGTTTGCAGAACTCGATATGACCCCGTTCTACTCACCGGAGGAGGTCGTTGTATCAAACGGGCTGGTCAGTTTTCCGGAGATCCCCAAGAGCATTTTTCTTGAACAGCACAACCCGGATGTGGTTTTTTTCGAAAGCACGCTCCAGATGGGAGGGGCTGATGCCATCACCGTTGCCCAGGCGGTTCTCGATGTCGCTCACAAGATAAAGGCAAAGAGGATTTTCACCGCCGCGGCATTCCCCTATCCCATGAGTTACACGTCGGAATCGAAGGTGTTCGCTGCTGCCAACAACCAGCGGCTGCTGGGCAATCTGCGCGGCTACGGCATCGAGCCCATGCCGGAGGGGTTCATCAGCGGTCTCAACGGCCTTCTGCTGGGCATAGCCGCTTCCCGGGACATCGAGGCGGCCTGCATCCTTGCCACCATCCCCTCGTATGCAAGCGGGATAGTCTACCCCAAGGGATCACTGGCCATTGTGAAAACTCTGGCACGCATAGCAAATCTCGACATAGACACAAGCGAGCTGGAAAAGGAGAGCGACGAGTACGAGGAGTCCTATGCAGAAATCGAGGAGCGCCTGAGGCAGATCTTCCCCTCCATTGCGGAAGGGGACGAGGAACTCAATACCGAAAGCGGCGGTTTTCCTTTTCCTCAGGAAGAAAAGGAAGAGGAACAGGAAAAGGAAAAGATTCCGGAATACGTCATGAACAGAATCGAACAGCTTTTCAATGAAGTCGCCAGAAGCAAGAACCGCGAACGGGCCCGGGAACTCAAGGCGGAACTGGACAAATGGGGCATCTTCGATCTGTACGAAAAACGTTTCCTCGATCTCTTCAAGGAAGAGGAGTGACAGACTTCACCATGCACATACAGAAAGTGAATCTCAACAGAGCATCTTTCGAGGAGATTGCAAAGCTGCCGGAGGTGGGTGAGATCAGGGCCAAGGAGATAATCGACCACCGCCCCTATCACAGCTGGGATGATCTCAGAAGAAAGGTTCCCAGCTTCACTTCCAGAGATTTCAATCTGCTCAAATCGGGATACGCGGAAGTGAACTGAATCGGTTTATTGTTCCAAACGTCGATCAGATTTTCTTCATTTTTACCTCAATGCCTGGCAGGCCGATCAGTCAGAGGTGGTGACCAGAACAGTTTTCATTCTGTCATCCCGCATCTCTCTTTCCACCCGCATGCGTATCCCCTTCTCCACGGAGGATATCCTAAGAGCCTCCGTTATGAGCGGGGTGGCTGAAGAATCAAGCAGAACAGGCTGACCGTCATCCAGGACAAGCGCAAACCCGCTTTCCACATGCTCACCCTCCAGCGCACACCGGGTAGCGTGCTCCCGGGCCTTCTCCAGGTACATATGATGATGCCAGGTCCTCAGACAGACCATATCCGTCAAGTAGCCCACAAGCATTTCTCTCATGAAGACCTCCGTTTAC
>JBKHHW010000147.1:0-7904 GCA_046538945.1 Chitinispirillaceae bacterium
CCAGTTCGAATTCAAAACACTGCATTGCAAGGTCATTGAAGCTCATCCGCAAAGATTTATCGTCTTTGTAACCGCAGGCGAACTTGTAAGGAGTCTGGTTTATCTGAATGTCTGTAGGCATAAACTAGAATTTTCTGAGGATTAGGGGAAAAACAGGTGACTCAGAGAGCGGTTCACAAATGTCGATCTGCTTTATCAATATATACCATTCACATTTCAAAGCACTTATTGTAAAACAAAGTAATTTCTAGTGCCAAAGTCACTGATCAAAGTGTCGTTTTTCCTGATTTCTACAGCAACTGAAAGAAAATCTTCGAATGGCTTTCTTTTTTGTTCTCCGCATCTGTATTCATAATAAAAAGTGTAGTATTCGAAAGCTGTGTTTGGATAATGGGCTTTTGTAATCATAAACTGGTATTTCTCAGTAGTACAATTCAGCAATATGGTCCTGATTGAACTAATACGCATATAAAATTTTTCTATATTCAGTTTCAGGCACTCCGGGCATCCTGCAGCATCTTCAGTTCTTTTAGAGCGAGCTTCGTATTTTTTGAATTCCACCCAGTTTGTATCCGATAACAATCGATATGCAGAATCATATAGACTGTCTAACATAAGTGAATAAAATTTTTGGGCAACTGTTTCAGCTTTTCCAAAAGATGGATCTTTCCTTATCCGCCTTTGATAGGATTTCTCACCAATGTAATTATGAATAGAAGTGCAACGAACAGCTATGAAGCTGAATGCAAGGGTGATAATCACAAAGATTGTTTTTTTCATTATTGATAGCGCGGATATTCTGTGTAAACCCAATTCTAGGATGGGATAGTCTATCGTCAAAATATAATAAAGCATTATTGCATGTAACAAGATTAGGCAAATGATGATACCACGCTCCCCGAAAGGAGTATGATAAATATCAAACAGGTTCCAGCCTAAGATCAGAATAAATCATCACCTTCGACTACGGAGGATCCCGCTGAGAGTCCCCGTCTCCTTGTCTCCTTGTCTCCCCGTCTCCCCGTCTCCCCGTCTCCTTGTCTCCCCTCCCTTCCAAAAAGTAGTTTGTAGTACCCTATAATACTGAATATACCAGGCGGAAACTCCGAAATATCCGCCCTATCCACCTAAAAAGGCACGAAACACTATGAATCAGAATCTCGAACAGCTGATAAACGATATCGCCTCCAGAGGCAGACAGGCCTCGCTGCAGCTCCAGAGCGAAACCGGGGAAAAGATCAACAAGGCCCTGATGACCATGGCCGACCTGCTCCAGTCCCACAAGGAGATGCTCCAGAGAGAAAATGAAAAAGACCTGGAGGCGGGACGGCTGAAAGGGCTGTCAAGCGCCATGCTCGACAGACTCACCCTTTCCGACAAGACCATCAACTCCATGATCAAAGGGGTCAGGGAGGTTGCAGCCATCCCCAGCCCCATAGGCAAAAAGTTCGATGAGCGCACCAGACCCAACGGTCTGGAAATCTACAAGATCAAGGTGCCTATCGGTGTGATCGGAATCATCTACGAATCGAGGCCCAACGTGACCGTGGATGCCGCCGCGATCTGCCTCAAAAGCCAGAACGCGGTTATACTGAGAGGCGGCTCCGAGGCGTTTCACTCAAACAGCGCACTGTGCTCCCTTTTTGTAAGCGCGATCGAGCAGGCAGGCCTCCCCTCAGGCGCCCTTCAGCTCATCCCCACCACCGACAGAGCGGCCGTGGAGATCATGCTCAAAAAGGATGAACAGATAGACCTGGTGATCCCCCGGGGCGGCGAGGGGCTTATCCGCATGGTGGTCGAGAAATCCCGCATTCCGGTCATCAAGCACTATAAAGGTGTCTGCCACGCGTACGTTTCAGCCAGCGCGGACCTGAGAAAGGCACTGCCCATAGTTGTGAACGCCAAGGTGCAGCGCCCCGGAGTCTGTAACGCCATGGAAACTCTTCTTTTGGATGCAGACCTGCCTTTAGAAAGCCGGACCGCTATCATAAACGCCCTGCTTGAGGAGGGAGTCACCATGTTCGGGGATGAGGAGACCAGAAAGCTTTCCGAACAGGTGAAGGAAGCGACGGAAAAAGACTGGGCGGAGGAGTATCTGGACCTGAGGCTTGCGGTGCGCACGGTAAAAGGTATCGATGAGGCGATAGAGCACATCAATACCTACGGCTCCCGTCATACCGATACTATCGTGACCGAATCCCCTGAGGAGGCACAGAAGTTCCGTCTGCAGGTGGACACATCCTCGGTGATAGTGAATGCGAGCACCCGGTTCGCCGATGGCGGCGAGTACGGGATGGGCTGCGAGATCGGCATCTCCACCGACAAGCTCCACTCACGCGGCCCCATGGGGGTAGAGGATCTGACCACATACAAGTGGATCGTTGAGGGCAATGGGCAGATCAGGTGACACTATTTGCTGTTCTCAAAACGCGGTTCGGTCGGCTTCATGCCGTCCCGCTTAGCGGGATCAGAGGGGCATGTCCTGAGCAAGTCGAAGGGCATGAGTTTCAGAGCAGCTTACAGAAACTTACAACGCAAACAAGCAACTGTTCAAATACTATCGGAAGGTTGATCGAAAATGAGTCTGATTGACAAGGTTAAATTCGATGAAAAGGGTCTGGTGACAGCCATCGCCCAGGATGCCACCACGGATCAGGTCCTGATGCTTGCTTATATGAATAAGGACACCCTCGCGGAGACACTGGAGACGGGCGATATGGTGTACTGGAGCAGAAGCAGGCAGAAGCGCTGGAAAAAGGGCGAGACATCGGGGCATGTGCAGAAGGTGCGGGAGGTGTATATCGATTGTGACGGAGATGCGCTGCTTTTTAAAATCGACCAGACCGGAGCGGCTTGTCACGAGAACTATCTCTCCTGTTTTTTCAGAAAAAGAGAAGAGGGTGAATGGAAAATAGCAGGACAAAAGCTCGGATAATCGGGATGATCTCCCCTTATTCGCCTCACATAGAGATTTCACTTGACAACCTCCTCCACAATCTGGGGGAGATCCGCTCAGTACTGCCTTCGAAAGCGGGCATTATCGCCGTGGTGAAGGATTGTTCCTACGGCTGCGGCAGCGGAGTTATCGCCCGTACGCTCGAACAGAAGGGCGGAGTGGAATTTTTCGCAGTGGCGAGAGCGGAGGAGGCGTTTGCGCTGAGAAAGGCGGGGGTACACCGTCCGGTTCTGGTTCTCGGGCGGTCCACGGAAGAGCAGCTCCGGGCCGGGCTTGACCGTAACATCGTATTCGCGCTCAACGACCCCAGTGATCTCTACCGATGGAAATCCTATCCTTTCAACGTGCGTTTTCACCTGAATATCGACACCGGGATGAACCGTCTGGGCCTGCTCCCCTCGGAACTCGATGAGATGCTCGGGATTCTGGAGCAGAGCACGAATCTTCATCCGGAGGGTGTGTTCACCCATATGGCCTGCGCGGACGTACCGGGGACTTCGACTGTGCAAAACCAGCTCAGTTCCTTTTCCGACTGCATAGAGAGGCTTCGCCAGGCAGGCGTTTCGCCTCTTCATGTGCACTACGGGAATTCTGCCACGTTCATGCGCTTTCCGCTCGAGGAGTGCACCCTTGTAAGGCCGGGGATCGCTCTTTATGGCTGCAGGCCCGATCCGGCTCAGGAGTGGAATCTGAAACTCAGGCCCGTCGCCTCGCTGATTTCGCGGGTGGTGAAGATGAAAAAGGTGCCTGCGGGAACCCCCGTGTCCTACGGCGGAAACTATGTGACTCCGACCGAGACGTGGATTGCCACTGTTGCCATGGGCTATGCACACGGTCTCCCCCGCTTTCTGAGTTCGAAGGGAGAGGTGCTGATAGGGTACCGCCGGTATAAAATCGCCGGTAATGTCACTATGGATTATATAATGGTTGATGCCGGTCCCAACCCGGACATTTCGGTGGGTGATGAGGCGGTGGCCATGGGAACTCAGGGAGAGGATGCCATAACGCCGGACCAGATTGCACTTCTGGGGAATACGATCGGCTACGAGGTGCTCTGCAACCTGGGCACAGCCATCGATCGGGTGTACCTGCTTGAAGACCAAGTCGTACATCACGAGCCGGGCATAATTTTCTAGATATCCCCGTCGTAGTAGGTGTTTAATAGAACTGAAATTATCGCCCCGGAATGAATGCCTGGGGAAACAGAAGAATAGAAGAATGCTGCGGATGATTCGCAAAGAAAACGGTAACGGCGTTGTTTTCAAAATAGAGAAAAACCGGATCCTGGTTGCCCTGATTGATGATTGCGGGGCGAAGAAGGAGTGCAAGGGCGGATGTGTCTCCTGTGCAAGCCGGGACATCGTGCGCAAGAAGTCGTTTGTGGTTCCCGATCCCGATTTTTACGAACCGGGCCAGACTGTTTCGTTCACCCATCATGTACTCGATCCCAACCTGGTGAGTTTCACGGTATTTGGCATTCCGGTGCTGCTGGCCCTGGTCACGATGTTTGTCTGGTTCGGGTTGGCTCCTGAGATGGCTGAATCGCCACCGGCAGTGCTGAGCGCGGGGGCGGCTTTTTTCTGCGGGATCTTTATTCTCAAGGTGATCGACCTGTTCTTCAAAAAGAGATACCCGGCGTCAATCACGGGTGTAAGCGAACCGTTTATGACTTCATCGGAGGACGGGCGCCGATGAACCTGGAAGAATGGCTTGACCTTCCGGAGCTGGTCGACAAGGTTCAGGAACTGCTCGAGCTGGGGCTTTTCGATGATGCCAAGACGATTCTTGACCAGTACCACTCGGTGTTTGAAAATGACTGGGAGATCTACTTCCTTTACTCAAGGGTCTATACGGATCAGAACAAGCCCTCGGAAGCCATCCCCTATCTCATTCAGGGGCTGAGGCGGGACAGCGACAATGTGGACTGCCTCCTGGGTCTTTTCTATGCCCACGCCATGAAAAACCAGATGAAGAAGGGGGGCAAGTTCCTTCTCAAGGCGGAAAAAGTGGACTCCCGCAACGAACTGGTTCTCTCCGCACTGATCTGGTACCATACCGAAATGAACAATCCGCAGAAGGCGCTGGAGTATTTTGAGAAGGCCAGGGAAGCAGGGACAGACAATCCGGAAACCTTCCGCAACGGCGGGCTCGCCTACGATCGTGCGGGGCAGTTCGAGGAGGCGGAGAAGTGCTTCCGCATCGCGCTTCAGATGAATCCCAATTTCGAGGAGGTCAGGGATCTTCTCGCCGACCATCTCGTGTTCAGCGGAAATGCCGGTGCAGCAGTAAACATATACAACGATGCACTGCAGCAGTCACCCCACAATATCCGGATAATGTCGAAGCTGATCTACTGCTACTCCCAGAACAATCAGCTCAGCAAGGCTGAAATCACCGCCAAAAAATCGATATCGCTCTACCCCAACTCCCCCATCGGCTATATCGATCTGGCCTACGTTCACCTGAACAGCGACAATCCCGGGCTGGCGATCGAAGCAGCCGACAAGGCGATCGATATCGCTCCCATCGAACCGGAAGCCTTCCGGGTCAAGGGCATCGCCTACTCCGAACTTGGCGACTTCGATTCGGCCGATCGGCATTTCGAGAGGGCGATTTCGCTTGATTCGGAAAACGTGGAGATACTGCGGGACTACTACCATCACCTTCGTCAAGCCGAACAGGATGACAAGATGGTGGAGACGGTAAGCCGGGTAATTCACCTGGAGCACCCCTACTGCACGGAGGATTACTGGTTTCTGGCCGATTATTACAGGGAAAGAAAACAGAACCTCAAGGCATTCCACTATCTTCACCTGGCATACAAGAGCCTCCCGGCGGAAAAAGAGCTTTTGCCCCCCATGATCGACATTCTCCTCGAGCGGGGTCACACCAGGTACACCCTCCCCTTTTTCATCAGCTATGTTGAAAAAAGCGGCTGGAACGAGACCATGAACCTTTTCGCCAGAAACAAACGGCTCAAAGACAAGTGGGTACAGGAGGGAATACGTTTTCTGAGGTTTACCGGACAGAAGCCGGTAGAGTACAGAAGGTTTATCTTCCGGTACTACATAACCCGGTTCGCATTTCTGTTCTATTCGTTGATTCTGCTCTCTTTCATGTTTCCTGCCGGAGTGCTGCTGGGGTTCTGGGGACTTGGGCTGGTTGGGGCTTTTTATGCACTGACAGTGGGTGCATACGCCTTCTGGAGAAAAAGGAAGCAGAAGAAAAATGATATCAAGGCTACTCAAATGACAAGGGGAATCGTATGAAACCCGAACTTGTTCTTCACATCTGCTGCGCGCCTGATGAGGCGTATGTGGTGGACCTTCTCAGAGAATCCTATGATCTTCACTGCTTTTTCTGCAACCCCAATATCCACCCGCCTGAAGAATACGACCTGAGGCTTGAAGAGGCCCGCAAAGTGGCCCGGCACTACGGGGTTGCTTTTACGGGTGATCCCTACGACCAGAGTCTCTGGACAGAAGCGGTAGCGGGGCTCACCCACACGCCTGAAGGCGGCGAGCGGTGCAGGGAGTGCTTTCTTCTGCGGCTTGGGCGCACGGCGGCATTCTGCAAGTCCATCGGGTATCCCGCGTTCACCACGGTCATGAGCATAAGCCCTCACAAGAGAATCGCCATGCTCAACGAAACCGGAGCCGCGGCAGCCAGGGTGTATGGCCTGACCTACGAACCGTTCGATTTCAAGAAGAAAGACGGGTTCAAAAAGAGCATTGTGCTGAGCAGGGAGCTTGGGCTATACAGACAGGACTACTGCGGGTGTGTGCTGAGCAGAAGGGAGAGCGAGGAGAGGAAGAGAGGGAGGGTACAGGCGTGAAGTTAGTCTACCCGCTCCACGTTTCATTTTTACTCTGTTAAGTATGTACATTTCAAACTTTGCACTCTTCTCATCCCCGCTATGATTGGAAAATCAGACTTGGATAGAGACAAAGTACTCATCATCCGATTCTTTTTGAGTCCCGTTTTGACAATCCTGCATTCCTTCTGATATATTTAGGCTAATCAACCGGTTTATTATCGATCCCGAAAAAACATCAGGAGTAGTAAATCATGAAAGCCATGTCCCTAAAGAGCTTGCCGGCAATGCTGATTCTTCTAACAGGCAGTCTGCTGCAGCAGAATCCGCTCGCCGAACCGTCCCAGACACAAAAAAATACCTCTCACATACAGGTTATTGAATCGACGGAACACTTTGCTTCAGTCTTAAAGAATGCAGGAGACAACCTGCTCATGTTTGATTTGTACGCGGACTGGTGCATGCCCTGCAGGATACTGTCTCCCATGCTTGAAAAGATTGCCGCGGATATGAAGAACTCCGTTACGGTGTACAAGATCAATATCGACAAGCATCCCGAACTGGCATCGTTCTTTCAGGTTAGCGGCATTCCGCTTGTAGTGCTGGTAAAGGAGAAGAAGGCTGTCCAGGCCCTCATGGGGGTGCAGCCCGAGGCGACCTACCGTCGTGCGGTAATTACTCACAGCGGAAAGGATACTGAAGCAAAGCGGGAAGAGCCCCACGGGAAACTGATCGACGGCGAGAGGGTGATCAATCTGACAACTGCGACAACGGTCGGTGATCTGTATGTGTACCGTGGAGAAGAAGTGAAGCTGGTATTTGAAAAAGTTGAATTCCCCTATTCGGTCCATCTGCCTGAGCTTGACGTATCGGGAAGTGCTGCTGCGGGAGAGGACCTGGTTGTCAGTTTCAAAGCCGCAAAGACCGGGGTGTTTTCGATGATGTGCAACGGTCAGTGCCCTACCGGTGACGGGCAGCAGTTTGCAAGAATCGTGGTGCTTGAGTATGAAGCTGATTCCGCCAAAGCAGAGTTCAAGAATATCAGCGCCCAGGAGACGCGCGCGATAATCAAAAAAGAAAAGCCTCTTCTTCTCGATGTCCGCACCCCCGGCGAATTTTCCCGCGGGTACATAA
>JBKHHW010000148.1:0-7890 GCA_046538945.1 Chitinispirillaceae bacterium
TTTTCAGCTCATACTGCCTGTGCTGATGTCGCCATGTGGAGAAGTGGGTCACAAATAGCAGACTTCCTCGGAGTCGAAGCCTGTAATCCTGCTGGTTGGTACCGATGAGGTCTGTTCAAGCGGTGGGAAAATGCATTGCAGGATGTCCTGCTGATTTCGGGAGACGTTTGGGGTCTGGTTTGGGAAAATCAAAGATCAATCAGCGTTCTATGATCACCTTTGAGCTTCCCAGCTCAATACCGTTTTTCTCAGCTTTGATTATTACGGTTCCTGAAACCAGATCATGAGAGAGCACAACAGATCCGTTCGGGGCGGTTGCAGTGGAGAAGACGACTCTGCCTTTCAGATCATACCCTTTCAGATTTATTTTTTCCGTAAAGTCAAATCCCGCTGTGCTTATCTGAAGTGTGCGTCTGTTCGGGCCGGTGGTGATTTCAAGTTGCACCCGTTTCATACGGCTCAAAGGTTCCCGGGACTTCACCGGCGGTTCGTCCAGCTCCATCAGTGCTCCCAGAGTATTTACCTTTCCCCAACCCCAGTTGAAGTCAGGTTCCGTAAGCGAGCCGGTGTGCTCATCTTTAATGGCGGTCCTGCCCAGTATGTTCCTGACCGAATCGGGGGTGAGAAGCGGGTCCGCCTCCAATAGAAGCGCCACGGTTCCGGTCACCACCGGCGCCGCGATACTGGTTCCCCGCAGACAGGTGTATCTTCCGTGCGTTTCAGGATGATCGGGCCAGACCGCTACTGCAGGTGAATCAAACGTTCTGCTCATGGCCGCCACGACAAAGCTCCCCGGAGCGGTGATATCCGGTTTTACTCTTCCGTCCCGGGTGGGACCGCGGCTTGACCATTGGGCCAGCGTGTACAGATCATTGTTTTGACTTAACGGAGTACCGTCCCAGAGTGTCTGGCTGTTTTTGCAGTGGTAGGCTCCTGCAGTGATAATGTTTCTGGCCGTCCCTCCGATTTCGGATATTGACATCTGGCTGTCACCATCGAGTCCGTTTGACAGCCCGTAGCTTCGCAGGCCCAAACGGTTGACGTTCCACATATCAATAGTGCCCGCCCCCCGGAATTCCATTCCCAGAGCATAGTGTCCTTTTTTCGAATCGAGATGGATTTTCATGTGAGGCTGGTTGTTGAGCGGGTTGGAACGTACGTGGACCCCCTGGATAATCACGGTGTCGGTTTCTCCGGTGCGCTCGTTGTTTATCTCGATTGTATCAGGACCGTAATTGTCCGTGAATCGTGTACTGAGGCTGGTTGAGCTTTTGAGATACCGAAGGGATATCGTATCCAGGATCATGAGATTCGCATAGAAGTTTTCATCCTCGGTTCCCCAGACTTCAAGCCCCGACGAAAACATGCTGTCCCGTATCATGCCGGGAACTGAAAAGGTGCTCTGCATTTCCGTGCTGTGCAGTTGCATGCGCAGATGCAGTTTCTGGTTCCCGTCATTACCCGCTGATCCCACGATGATCCTGCCTGGACCGGTTATGGAGTCAATCACTCTGTCGATGATCGAACTGCCGTCGTGGGGCCCCTCCTGGGAACCGATGCTTATATTTATCACACAAGGCACCTGCAGGGAGTCGGCGAGAGAGAAGAGCCATCGTATGCCGTCGGGAATACTCGATCCACTGTTGTCGTTTTTAACTCCGGCCAGAAGTGCCCGGGGGGCAACTCCATGAAACGGACTTTCGCCGAAACTGCCAGCGGCGACACTTGCAACTGCAGTACCGTGATTGCGTCCTTCGAGGCGCCCGATAAGAGAATCGGAATCGAGATCTTCACCCATTTTCACCACACCGTCCTCACCGTTTCCGCTTTCAAGGCTCTGGTCCCACAGTGCTATGAATCTGGTTTTGCCGACTGAGTCGATGAATGCGGGATGATGAATGTCGAATTCGCTGTCGATGATTCCGATCAGGACACCTCTGCCTGTGAAATCCTGAGACAGGTCCCCCTCCGGAAAATGGGCCAGGTCTGTCCCGGTCAGTTCCCTGACCTTATCGAGATTGCTGAATACGGGGCGGGGGAAATCCAGATGCAGAATTCCGGGTATGGAATCAAGCCTGGCCTTGTTGCCCTCACAGCCGATCAGGGTAACCACATCGCCGGTTCTGCCCGACTCGCGCCATCCGTTCCGGGCGGCTTCTGATGTGGAGAAGTTCTCATCCACCAGCGCATTCACCCGTATTTTCTTCCCGCGGGTACCTTTTTTGGATAGCGAATGCTCCGGCAGCTGCTCCTGTGATCTCTTTTTTAGATCAAAGGTTCCTTTCTGAACCGGCGTCCGGGAGTACACGGTAGTCTGAGCGATGAAAAGGACGACGGAAAGGATCAGCAGTATGTAGTTCATGCAGATATACCTTAGTTTTCAAGGTGGTTTGGCTTTTGGACTCCATAAGTTTCATTATAACACGGCAGTCATCTGAATACCATATTGAAGAATGGATCATGTTTGTTTTTCCTTATCGCCTGATTCTGCTGCGGCTTGAAATTCAATTTCGTGCCGGGAATGGCCGCTGAACACACTTTTCAAGCTCTGTTTTGTGCTCCAAGGGGCAAACGTACTGATCAGAAACTCGTCACACAGTTGTCTTTTCCACCTCTTTACCTGATACGCTCCGAAACCGACTTTTTCTCCCGCTCCGTTGGGCCGGTTTTATATTTGCAGGCATATACTTCTCTATACCGGAGAGAACATGTCAGTCAAGACGCACACTGAAAAAGAAATGAAGGGAAAAAATGAAAATTCTGCTTGTCGCCTCAGAAATGTACCCCTATGCTAAGGTTGGGGGGCTGGGGGATGTGAGCGCATCTCTTTCCGCAGCGCTGAAGAAACTGGGGCATGATGTGAGAGTGGTCATTCCCCGGTACGGATTCATCGACCCCCAGGAGCACGGGGCCAAACCGGTCGTGGAGCCCATGGGTGTGTGGATGGGTGACAGAGAAGAATGGTGCAGCGTACTAGAGGTGTCATCGGAAACGGGTGTGCCGGTTTATATGGTGGATCACTCCGTTTTTTTCGACCGTTCGGGACTCTACCATGATCAGAATATGGCCGATTACGACGACAATCCTCTGAGGTTCTCCTTTTTCTCCAGAGCTGCGCTTCAACTGTGCAAGGACATCGGTTTCAAGCCGGATGTGGTGCACGCAAACGACTGGCAGACCGCGCTGGCCTGTGCCTATCTCAAAGTATGGCACTGGAACGACCCTCTCCTGGGCAGCGCAGCCTCTCTGCTCACTCTCCACAATGTGGCATATCAGGGCATTTATCCCAAAAAACATTATGATTACATCGGTCTGGGGTGGCAGAACTTCACATCCGATGCTCTTGAATCCTACGATCAGGTGAATTTTCTAAAAGGCGGAATCCACTTCGCCGACATAGTGACAGCGGTAAGTCCCACTTTCGCAAAAGAGATCTGTGTGCCGGGTGAAGGATTCGGTCTTGCTCCCTATCTCAGCGCCAAAGGTGACAGTCTGATCGGTATTCTTAACGGAATAGATTACGGTATCTGGAATCCCGGAACCGATCCGCTTCTTCCGTCTCATTTCTCGACCAGAAGCCTGAAAGGCAAAACCGAATGCAAGCTTGCCCTCCAGAAACTTTTCGACCTGCCTCAGGATCCCGATGTCGCACTTTTCGGATGCATCGGGCGTTTCGTGCATCAGAAGGGTTTCCATCTGATCAGGGAAGTCATAGAAGGTGTGCTCGATAACATGCAGGTCCAGTTTGTCATTCTGGGCAGCGGCGAGAGTGATCTTCAGGATTTCTTCCGGGACTTGCCTGCACGGTACAGCGGCAGAGCCGGTTCATTCATCGGGTATGACAACCACCGCTCCCATCTGATCGAAGCCGGATGCGACTTTTTCATCATGCCCTCCCTTTTCGAGCCCTGCGGGCTCAATCAGATGTACTCCCTGCGCTACGGAACACTTCCTGTTGTCAGGGCCACGGGAGGTCTTGAGGACACGGTCGAGAACTACAGCGAAAGTGCCGCAACAGGAAACGGGTTCAAGTTCTGGGAGCCCACGGGTTCTGCACTCTACTACACCATCGGGTGGGCGGTGAGTACCTATTATGATCGTCCGGCTCATATAAAGAGAATGGTTCTTGACGGTATGAAACGGGATTTCTCCTGGGTGACAAGTGCCAGGAAGTACGTGGAAGCCTACCAAAAGGCGATAGAGGAAAAAAAGGAGCTTGATACATACACGCCGCATTACTGGTAAGGGTGTGCCACACTGCCCCAAAACTCGAACGTAAAGGGAGTTGCTATGGATCAGGACAGTTTCTCAAAGAGAAGCGAAAGAGAACTCTGGGACACGGTGGTTTTGCTCTGGGAGTACGCCAGGGCAAAGAACATGGATGCAGTTCAAGGGCTGATTCACCCTGACTACACCGGATGGGAAGAGGCCAGCACTTCTCCTCAGGGGTACAGAGAGGCTCTGGAATCAGTTTCCTCAGGAATGCAGATCGTGGAATACAATCTGTTACCCAGGCAGGTGAAAGTCATTGATGAGTGCGTGGGGGTGGCTCACTACGTCTATAAGGTGCAGCTGTTAAGGGCTGATGACAGCCTTATGAGAATCAAGGGGCGGTGGTCGGAGGTGTATATGAAAAAAGATGGGCGCTGGGTGATGATCAGCGCGCAGGGTGGGCAGGAGAGGTGAAAAGGACTGCTTCTGCTGGATGCCCATCCTTTTTCTTCTCTGTTTGTAATCTCAGGTTTCCATAAGATCTCAATTGTTAAACGAACTCATGTTGTTTCAAGCAGCGATCGTTTATCGTCCCTCTCATTCGATACCTGTTTCTTTCACCTGTTCCACAAGATCATCTCTGTTCCATTCCAGAAGTTCGAGAATCTCCTCTCTGGAGAAGCTCTTGACCATATCAGGGGAATCCTCGCTTACCGCAAGCGAAGCGAGTTCCTTTTTTCTTGAAATGATTCTGTCGATCTTCTCCTCCAGGGTCCCTTCGGTGATGAGCCTGAATACCTGCACACCCCGCTTCTGACCAATTCTGTAGACCCGGTCGGTGGCCTGGTCCTCCGCGGAGGCGTTCCACCACCGGTCGTAATGGATCACCACCGAGGCTGACACCAGGTCTATCCCCACTCCGCCGGCTTTGAGTGAACCGACAAACACCCTGCACTGAGGATCGCTGTTGAACCGGCTGATCAGCTTATCTCTGTTGCGGCTTTGACCGGTAAGAATCACGTGTCCTGTTCCGCATTTCTCCAGATAGCATCTCATGATTTCTATCATGCCCAGATACTGGCTGAACACCACCACCTTCTGTCCTGATCCGACAGCCTCTTCGATCAGTTCGGTAAACAGTTCCCACTTGCCGCTGTGGTGATTTTCATAGTCATGCGGTTTTTCCAGGGCAAGAGCAGGGTGATTGCAGATCGTCTTCAGGAATTTTAGAAGAGCGAAAACGTGCATGTAGGGAATCTTCCGGTCTTCACTGCTGACCTGCTTCACAAGACTTCTGCCTTTACTCTGTATAGCGTTGTCGTAGAGAACTTCCTGCTCCTGAGTCAGAGAACAGCTCCGGTTGTCCTCTATTTTGGGAGGCAGTTCGGAAAGCACCGTTTCTTTGAGGCGCCTGAGGATAAAAGGAGAAATGGAATATCTCAGAAGTCTGCGGGCTTTAAGATCGTTGCGGTTTTCGATCGGGTCCAAAAATCTGGCCGCAAAGCTCCTGTCTGTTCCCAGGTATCCGGGGAGCACTATATCCAGTAAGCGCTTGAGATCGCAAAGAGAATTCTCCACCGGGGTTCCGCTCAGACCCAGCTTCATATTGCAGCACAGCGACTCAGCCGCCTGACTCACCGCGGCTTCAGGATTTTTCAGTTGCTGCGCTTCATCGAAAACCGCCACCTCGAACTGCAGACCGGACAGCTTGTCCCAGTCGGCTCTGAGTACACCGTAGGACGTGATGCAGAGATCGGCTTGTGTTTCCTGAATGTTTTCCACATTGCGGCCGAACCCGTGATAGATGCTGCAGGACAGGCCGGGGGCGAATGTGGTGCAGAGTTTTTTCCAGTGACCCATCACCGATACGGGACAAACCACCAGTACCGGGTTTCTGTTCCTGCGTTGTTCCTTGAGAGTTGAAATGAAAGCAAGCACCTGATGAGTTTTTCCCAGACCCATGTCGTCACAGAGAAGTCCTCCGAATCCGTTGTCATATAGAAAAAGAAGCCAGGCCAGACCGTTTTCCTGATAAGGGCGCAGAGAGGAGGTGAATTCTTTCAGTTTTTTTGGTTTGGGGGAGCTCTGCGCCGATTCGCGCATCGTCTGAAGCTTTTTCAATACTTCGTCCGGCCCGTTAATTGATACTTTGCAGCGGGAGCTTTCCGGCGGATACCGCATGAGTAAAGAACGGGGGAAAACGAAGCGGTTGCCATCTTTTCTGATTACTTTCTGAAATGGGAGCGCTCCCGCAATGCCTTCATTCCCGCAGTCAAAAAAGCCGTCGTTTGTTATGCAGTAGCGTTTCTTTTCTTCTCTGGCCAAAAGGAGTTGCTCGAGAGTGACATATACATCACGGCAGCCTAAACGCAGTGACAGGGTGCACCATTGTCTTTCCAGTGCCTCGACCTCGATTTTTATGTGATCTATCCGGGTAAAGCAGGGCATATTCACCAGCCGGTCGAAGGTGCCGCCCCCTTTTATCTGTTGCTGAGTTGGAAAGAGATCGCACTGATGGTTGGAGGGGAGGGTGAGATTATCCTGAACAGATGAGAAAACGGAGGCGTTATTTTCCAGAAACGTCGAAAGGTTTTCCTTTTTCAGCTCCACCTGTTTGCCCCACCCCTGGGCCAGAAGTCCAAGACTTGGATTGTCAAAAGAAATAAAGCAGTTTTTTTGGGGAAGATAGACCATAGAATTGAACAGGTTATCCTCATCAAAAGCCACCTGTTCATCTTTGGTAATCCCTGCAACGGGAACTATTATTACATTTTGGTTTTCGTGTTCTATACGGAACAGCAGCGAGCATGGTGCATCCCCGATTGAGAATGGGAGAGCATGCGGCCTGATCTCTCTTAGTGTATGGAGCAGATCCGGGGTGCTGTCCCGGGGAACATGGATTTTCATCTCCCAGTCTGAAAATTTTCCCCGAAGTATGAGAACGAGCGTGTTTTCAATTTTCAGTTCAATTTCCAGCTCATCATCGGGAATTTCTCTGTAGATATGATAGGCAGCCTTGAACCAGATGCTCTCCTCTTCGGTCATGCGCACTGTGCGGTGACCGGCATACGCGAGCATTTTTTCATTATCCGTGAATACAAAATCGGTTGTTTTGGCAAGAATCGATGCCCGGTCCCTTTGCGTGACTCCCTCCAGAGCGAGTCCCGCCCGTTCAAGCAAACGCCCGGTAGACTCCGAATGGGTCAGCTCAATGTGTACCGGAGTATCCTTCTCCCCCAAAATGATGCGGTCTTTTTCGCATTTCGCTTTCACCGCTGAGGCCGATTTCGGATGCCGCTTCATTAGTATGCTTAAGAGTTTTCTGATATCACTGTCCTGGAAGTGTTCATGGGGAAGCTGGGGAGTCGTTCTGGTGACCAGTTCCTCATAGAGCTCTTCAAGCTTACGGGCATGCAGGCAGGAGGCATACGTTCCTTTGGAGCAGCTGCAGAAGATACGTTTCTTTTTGCTTCGCGTCGAAGGAACATGTAAAAGTGTGCGGAGCCGGGCGTTATCCGGAATCAGAACAAAGCAGTTTCTGTAAAAATCTATATCCTGAAGAGAATCATTCTGGATCATGAATACTACCTCTGAAGTGTGAGTAAGATTATGCAAAATAGATGGGAGGCGGGGAGGTGGCAAGATCGAAATATGGTTTTTGAAAGGCCCCTCCGGGGC
>JBKHHW010000149.1:0-7793 GCA_046538945.1 Chitinispirillaceae bacterium
TCTGGTACACGCTTGATGGCAGTGATCCTGCCGATAGGCATAACGGCTCCCGGATGCGGTACGAACAGGGAATTGTCATCTTCTCTGTTGACACTGTCGTGCTCAGAGCTGTCGGGGTGAAGGAGAATTGTCTTGACAGTGATCAGCTTGTAGTTTCGTTCTGTAATCAGGATTCGGTGGGTCCCGTGATCCAGTCTGCCAAGTACTATCCGGGCAGAAGGCTTGATAGCGAGGGTGTTAATGACACCATCAGGCTTTTGATTAGCGAAAAGTATCTGGTGAACTCGTCCTCGGATCTTCTCTTCAGGGATCTCTTCCGCTACTGGGGGCAAGGCGGATTTGTTTCCGAATTCGATGGTGTGGCTTCAGATCCTCTGGTTTTCTATCCGTATGGCAAATCGGTTCTTATAGTTTTCAGATCGGGTTCTTTCGAGGTTGCTCCGGGAAAGGACAGTATTTCATTTCTTGACAGCAGCTCTCTTCTGATCGATCAGTCCGGCAATGCACCCTACTTCCCGCATAAGGCTCCCATAGTTCTGGACATACCTGTTGAGTGGCGAGTGAGTGCCGGTCCGAATCCCTTCAGGATAAATGAAACTCCGGTTTCGTCCGAAGTTTTCGAGGCCACAGGTGTGAGGTACGGAGTGGGGATCATGGTTGATTTCGTAACGAGTGTGAGCTGCAGCGTGAGAATTTACGATGCCTTAGGCAATGTGGTAGCGGATGAGCTGCCGGGGGTATATGTCGGTGGTGGCCGGATTGTGTTTGCGTGGGATGGTTACAACAGACACGGCCGAATGGTGGGCAGCGGGTCGTATGCAGCTTTTGTGCGGGTTGAAGATGGCGAGGGGAGTGTTTTTGTGGAGAGGAAGACGTTGAGGGTGGTGAGGTGAGTCGGGAGGGGCTGGGAACTCGGGTGGGGCGGTTTGCAGGCTGATTTGAGTTGCGGGGCGGGGTGGAGAAGAGCACCTCAGGTGCATTCGGGAGGGGTTCCCCGGAGGTAACTTATCACTAATGTACCTCCGGGGCAAACAGGGCTGTCCCTTTGAAATCAATGACTTATCTGTTGCGTTTTGAAATTTCGCACGCCTGGTTATGAATCACCCAGATCAATCTACAGTTCACCATCCGGCAAAGTAGTTGCTCTCATCTTTCATCATGGCGCAGAAAATCAGAAAGCTCCTTCTCCTGGTCGGCGATCAGCTCAGCGGCGGCTACAAGCCCCTGCGGGAATGAACGGTAC
This sequence comes from Chitinispirillaceae bacterium, assembly GCA_046538945.1. Classification (GTDB taxonomy): domain Bacteria; phylum Fibrobacterota; class Chitinivibrionia; order Chitinivibrionales; family Chitinispirillaceae; genus JAEZKC01. Next base: position 1,244 of record JBKHHW010000149.1, read on the forward strand.
GTGTGAGGCTTCAGAAAGCCCGTTGCCGGGGGTGCCCCGGAGGTGACGTATCAGTAACGCACCTCAGGGGTAGTGCGGCTTATCTCTTTCATATCAACGACTTGCGGAAACCGGTGTGAAGAAGAGGGTGCTGGAGAGTACTAAAAAACTCTTACTCTCTTCACCTCCTTTTCATATTCCCTTAACATTCTCTTGCTATCTTTTAGAAAATGCAACTTTCACCCGGGAGCGTATATCATGAGGCTGGCCATCTGCATCATTTTGGTTCTAATCTGTTTTAAAAAAAATCTTTATGCCCGAAACGAAACTGCCTCTGATCGCACCACCGTTCAGGGTACGGTTTATCACGACCGGAACGGAAACGGCAGACGCGATGATGGTGAACCGGGAGTCGGGGGAGCGTGCGTGTCGAATGGAAAGGAAGTGGTCAGAACGGGCAGGGATGGCAGATACGAACTGCCTGCTTATGAACGCATGGCTGTGACTGTCACAAATCCGGACGGTTATGCTGCGCCGCTGAATGGAAAAAACGTTCCTCAGTTCTTCTACATACACCAGCCCGCAGGGTCACCAGAGGAAATTAAAGAGTATGCCGGCCTTGAACCCACAGGTCCCCTTCCGGAAGAGATCAATTTCCCTCTGGTGAAATCACCGATGAAGAAAAGGTTCAGGATGATCATTACCGGGGACACTCAGGTGTACAGTGATCAGGAAATAGATCTGCTCCGTAAGTCTCTGGTCAGGGAGATCGCTCAGCAAAACTACGGCGCGGTGGGAATCATCTGCATGGGGGACAATATAGGGGACAAGCTTGCACTTTATCCCAGGTATCTCTCGGTAATGGCTGAACTGAACCTGCCTCTCTGGCTCGTTCCCGGAAATCACGACATCAATTTCGATGCGGAATCCCCCGGGTATGCATTCGAGACGTTCAAAAGGGAATACGGACCGACCTATTATTCTTTCAACCGGGGAGATGTCCATTTCATAACACTCAACAATGTTTTGTACCCATCCGCAAGAGAGGGGAGAAAAACATACCACGGTGAAATTGATTCGGTTCAGATGGAATGGCTGGAAAACAATTTGTCCTTTGTGCCCAAAGACAGGCTTATTGTGCTGTCCATGCACATCCCTTTGGTTTCCTATGTTGACCGCAAATCGCCCGAGAATATGGTGAAAAACCGCACCGATATCTACAAGCTGCTCGAAGGGCGCAAGGTGGTTTCTCTGGGCGGGCATACTCATACACTTGAAAATCATCTGCCCGGAGAGGAATACGAGGGCTGGGGACAGGTTACTCCCATACGGCAGGTTGTGGTGGGAGCTGCGTGCGGTTCCTGGTGGAGCGGGGACCTTGATGATGAAGGTGTGCCCATGTCCTATCAGCGCCTGGGTGCTCCGAAGGGGTATATGATATGGGAATTCGACGGCAGCAGGTACGAAAGTCGGTATAAAGCGGTGGGAAAGAGTCCGGATAGGCAGATGCACCTGTCGTTTCTGACACCTGCCTTTGAGGCCTGGTATGGGAAAATCTGGGAATGGGTGAGCCGTGACAAGGAAAGCAGAAGTTCCCAGCCGCCTGTATCCATAAATGACCTGCCCGATCAGCAGACTGTTTCCCGGAAGGAACTGGACAAAACAGAGCTGGTTGTGAATGTCTGGAACGGAACCCGTGATTCGAAGGTGCGGGTGGTGTTTGATACCGATACAGTTCTGGCAAAGCGAACCACCGAAATCTGTGATCCCTATGTGCTTCGCCTGCAGTCGTACGTATACCGCTATGGTTCGGGTTTTGAGATGTTTGACGGGCGTGTGTTTGGTCCAGCAGCACCTCAGCCACTGGAGGGCTGGCTCCACGCCCGGTCGTCCAGCCATATTTGGGTAAGTGACCTTCCCGGGAATTTAGAGGAGGGGGTACACAGACTGGATGTGATTGCGGAGGGGGTGAGCGGGGAAACTTACAGAGAGAGCTTAGTGTTTGAGGTTGTGGAGTAGGACGGGGAGGCCCCGGAGGTGAAATATCACCGATTCACCTCCGGGGCAGAAGCACGATTCCTTGAAAAATCAACGACTTGCAAATTTTTTGTGCTGCAACTGCGCCACCAGCTTTCACCAGTTCTCAAGAATCGACTCCAGCTCGCTGAGGCTCTCCTTATCCGTAGCTTTGTCTGCAGCAGAATCGGTTCCCACGGTATCGGCTTTCAGAGAATCGGTTCCAAGTGAATCCACCACCGGAATTTCCGGTTCGACCGAGCAGTTCTCCGAAGCCGGAGTCACTCTGCGCAGGTAGTTTTCGTACTGGGTGAAGTAACCGTTTGGAGCTTTCAGCCCCGCATTTTTGAGCAGGCCTGCGGTGATGTACTTGTGCATGGACTTTCCATCTCTCGATCCGGTATACTGCTTGTTCCCTTCACCCACGCAGGCGATGGTGATGTCGCGCACTTCCGACTTGCCTCCCCCGGCAATACGGGCGAGATCAACACGCAGCACCGCATTCCAAAGACAGTAATTGGTGCGTTCATCAGAGGAGGGATTGACATTGAACGGCCGCAGGATGTCATCGGAGGTTCCGCTTTTGCCGAAGTTGGATACGGGTTCATCAAGGTAAAAGGCGTCCTCGTCAAATTCATCGGAGGTGTAGACCGGATCGCTGAAATCGGGCTGGAATGCGATATCGTAATCGCTCAGACCCTCCCAATCGTGGCCGACCAGGCGGTTGTGGGTGGCAAGTAAAGAGGGGCGGATGTTGTTTATGTCCGAAAAAGGATGATAGCGGCGTATCGTATCATTGAGTGCTACCGGCTGTCCGTTGAGCTGGATAGATTCGATGACAAGCGACGGGTGATCGGCGGGGTGCTCGATCAGATCGTTATTGTAGAGAGTGTTGAAGATATGCATCTGTTCATAAAGAGACATTTCCAGAGTCCCCAGGGCCACCGAGTACATTTTGTCCGGAATAACCCGCCTGGAATTGCCCGAATACATGGTGTCGACCGGAATCCCGGCCAATCTGCAGAGCTCCTTGTATACCCTTACCCCGGTCACGTAGTCGAGCTTAAGTTCGTCACGGATTCGGGAGAGGGCGCCTATGCGGTAAAAATAGTTCACCAGCGGGAAAGCCCCCGGAGCGATGTCCCCGTCTTTATAGAGCTGGCGGTTGAGTCTGTAGATGGTTTCCACTGCCAGAATGTTGTTTGAGTTTGTCAGATGATCGAACACATGCCTGCATCCGTCGAACTTTCTGCCGAAGTTGTGGACCTTGTACCCTCTCCCCTGCACCGCACTATTGTCAAACACTACCCCGATGGGCCTGCCACTATGGTAGTTGATTTCTCTGCTCCACGGCACGGAATCTGTTATGGGAAGAGAATCGGTCCATCGGCTGTATGGTTTGAATTCACCCAGATCGTAGTTGAGTGCATTCAGGATCGGTTTTGCCACTGAGGAACCGTTGGGGGTTCGGTTTTTCAGAAGGCAGTTGAGCCGCGAGCCCAGCCTGTCTTTTGAATGATAGGCCAGAAGCTTGCCGGTTTTGGAGCACATGATCGAATAGGCGAAGTACTGTCCATCAACCAGTGTGGGCCTGCGGTTGTAGTAGAAAACGCTTCTGCGGTAATTGTTTTCGCTCTTTTTTGAATACCGGATGTTGCTGATTAAAGTATCCCCGGGGTGAAGGGTTGTGGTGAATGATGAATTTGGCTCTGAAAAATCAACGGTATCCGAGAGTATCATGATGTTTCTGATGGTGTCCTGGGGCTGTTTTGCAAGTGTCACATCCTCTCCGTGACTTCCTATGCGTGCTTCCGAGAGAATCGTTGTATCGGGACCGAAGCCTCTGTTTTCAACCATTTTTTCAAGCATCCGCTGCAGAGGCAGATCGATGGAAAGTTGTATTTTGAGGTTGCCCTTGCGTCTGACAAGCGAATTGGGGTCGATGAGATCCATTTCCGCGATCTGTTCCTCGCTTGAGCCGTTGTGGCGCAGGGTTTTAAGCCAGAACTCGTTGGCCAGATCGACAAGCGGACCATGACCACCCTGGATCCGCCTGGGTCTGGAAAAGGTAATCTTGTCAATTTCATCAAGCACACGTTCCCTCTTTTCCTGGCTCCATCCCAGAGCATCACCCATTCTACCCATGTCAATACGGCACTGGGCGGCAATCTTGGGCTTGATATTGCGTCCCCATTTAACCATGCGGGCAAGATAAATGCATTCGGCATCGCTGAGTTCGTGGAGTTTTTTGTTGAAGAGTCCGTTTGCGATATCTTTATAGCCGATAAGGCCGTAGTCGCTTGTCACCGCGTGGTTCATGTAGACTTCGAGAATTTCATCGGGTGAATACATTTTTCTGAGAGCGACTGCCAGCCTGAGTTCACGGATTTTCCGCTGTACGGTGGTTTCCACCCGGCGCTGGCCCCCCTCATCCAGTCGTGAGATGAAGAGCTTTGCCACCTGCTGGGTGATCGTTGAGGTGCCTCGGGGTGTTTTGGCACTGAGGGAAAAAACCGACCGCTGGACGGCTCTGAGGGCGGCCCTGACAAAACTGTCGAACTCGAATCCGTAGTTGTTTGTCCTGAAGCTCTGGTCCTCAGCTGCAATAAGTGCGGTCGTGAGCACTTCGGGAATTTCGTTTATGCGTGCTCTCTGGTGATTGGTTTTTATGTTCGTAATGAGCCTGTCTCTGCGGTCGGTGATCTGGATGGTGTTTGAGTACTCAGTTACTTCACTGAGCATCTTCACTACGGAAAGAGATGGGTAGTCTGAAAGAGTGATTCCGTCCACTACCCGGATGGCTCTCTTTTTGTTCTTGTCCTCGCCTTCGAGTATCCGCTGAGCCTCCTTGTTCATGGCCTTGTCCATGAGTACATCCTGCCATCCTGCTCCGAATTCAGTGGAGAGCAGTCCCCGTTTTTCCAGATTGACCAGTTTATCTCCCCAGTGCTCGAAATAGCGGTTGAAAGCATAGCGGGCTCCCAGGTAGGCCGGGTAGGCTCCCACGATTCCTAAAATCAGAAGGATGATGAAAAAAGTGAGAAGCCTGCGCAGGAACGATTTCTTTTTTTTCTTCTTGCCGTTGTTTTTTCTAGCCATGGCTTTCCGCAGATCCTTTGGATTATCTGTGGTGGGTGATTGGGTATAGATGTAGAAAAATACATCAGTATCAGGGGGGAGAGAAAGATTTGGGAGGCGGGAGGGTCCCCCGGAGGTGAAATAACGATATTTCACCTCCGGGGGCGGTCTGTTTCCGGTCCGCAAGTTGCTTCCATGTTTTTTTCCCGCAGTCCCACTTTTTTTACAGCCCCTACACCCTCAGCAAAGGATTTGTCCATGAGCACAAAACCCAGAGTCGTTGTGGCTGATACCTACTATCAGCTCCGCTCCCAGGCCGCTCCCGGAATAGATCTTTTTCCCAATAGCGAACTGAGCGAATTCTTCCAGCTCACTTTGGTTCGCCTGTTGAAAGTGGCACGTTTCACGCTCGAAGAAATCACATTGCAGCAGGATCACTACCATCTTGTGGTGAAATCAAGTGATGTATCCGTATCCTGGTTCATGCGCACGCTGAATTCAATATTTGCCAAAAAAGTGAACAGCCACTATAAGCGCCGCGGCAAAGTTTTTCCCAAAAGGTTTTCTTCGGTGATAATCGATGAACACTACGGGCTAAAGGACGTGGCCTGCCATGTGCATCACAATACATCCCGGTTGAAGGAGAAACAGAACAGCTACCAAGAAATCCCTCTTCTCTCCCGCCTTTTTTCCGCATCGGATCGGAGGGAATCCCGTGGTGAGTATCTGAAGAAGAATAGCGGCAGGGAACCTTACGAGGAGTTTATCCGGATGTTGCGTCTGGCGAACAGCATCGGTCAGGATTATCCTTATCCTCAAATAGGTATAATAGGCCTGCACGCTTTCGTGCAGGATATTCTTCAGAAACATTTCTGCCGTCTTGAACAGCGCAAAATCAACCAAATGAGAGATCCCCAGCGGTGCATCGGGTCTCTTCATCAGAAACTCGATGATACAGCTCCCTTCAAAGATACTGATCTGTTCAGGCAGGGACACAAAAACAATCAGTCTCAGGCACGGGAACTGTTTGCTGTGCTGAGTGTAGCGCTTCTTGAGTTTTCCGGGGCGGATCTGGCCCGATATCTGGGAGTTACCCGCTCGGCAGTTTCCCGAATGATATCGAGGTGTGCGGGTGGACCGCCGAGAAAAGAAGTCGTTTGGGAGATGGTTGAATCTTTGAAGTAGGTGAGAAGAGTCTGTCTTTTATTCCCAATGTGAGGTTCCCTGAACTTGTTTTGAGGATGTGATGTATCAGGTTTTCTGACGGGGAATAGGTTTGTTTCTGAAGGCAAGCCTGGAGAGTACAGATAGTCGGATGTCGGGTGATCAGAGGTAATATGAAAGCTTTTGAGTTGGAAGAGATTGTGTCTGGTTTTATGTGTAAATGGTTTGGGTTGAGGGAGAGTGGGACTCCCCGGAGGTGAGTTTTTAAAAAAAGTACCTCCGGGGGCACCTTTAAAATTGCACCTCCGGGGCA
>JBKHHW010000150.1:0-7764 GCA_046538945.1 Chitinispirillaceae bacterium
AGAGAGCCAGAAGGTCGATGAAGGCTTCATCTCCTATATCCAGTTCAGGTAAAGAGCGGATGCTTCGGCGCTTAAGCGGGAAGGGGAAAATGTACAAAGACAATATCGGGCCGGAGGCCATCGCAATCTTTTTGTAAGCTAATTATTGATACCTGCGGGAAATCCCGACCAGTTTCTTGAGCGGCGGAAGGAGGATACATGAGCATATTCAGTTTCCACAAAAACCACCACGGCAGCCGAAAGCCCAACCGGCTCATAAACGAGAAGAGTCCCTACCTTCTTCAGCATGCGCACAACCCGGTCGACTGGTATCCCTGGGGTGATGAGGCTTTCCAAAAGGCCAGAAACGAGGACAAGCCCATTTTTCTCTCCATCGGGTATTCCACTTGTCACTGGTGCCATGTTATGGAAAAAGAGTGCTTTGACAACGAGGAAGTAGCGAAAATCATGAACAAGGCATTCGTGTGCGTCAAAGTGGACCGGGAGGAGAGACCCGACCTGGATGATGTCTACATGTATATATGCCAGGTAATCACCGGGGGAGGCGGATGGCCTCTGAGCATAATTATGACTCCCGACAAACTGCCGTTTTTCGCAGCCACCTACATTCCAAGAGAAACCTCAGGGAATCTCATAGGGATGCTGGATCTCATTCCGCAGGTGCAGGAACTGTGGGACATGCGCAAGGATGAAATCAGGGGATCCGCGGTCCAGTTCACAAACAGCCTGAGGATGCTCTCCCTGACTCCTCACGCCCAGACGGAGGACGAGGAGCTGTTGAGAGAAACATACCTCCAGCTCGCGGAACAGTACGACAGTATCAGCGGCGGTTTCGGCGACACGCCAAAATTTCCCTCACCGCACAATATTCTTTTTCTCCTGCGCTACTGGCAGAAGACAGGAGAACAGAAAGCGCTCGATATCGTCACCCACACGCTTGATGCCATGCGCAGCGGAGGAATCTATGATCACATAGGATTCGGCTTCCACCGGTATGCGACAGACAAGGATTGGAAAGTTCCCCATTTCGAAAAGATGCTCTATGATCAGGCCATGATGACTCTGGCATACACCGAAGCCTTCCAGGCGACCGGAAAAGAAGAGTACGGCAAAACAGCACAGGAGATTATATCCTATGTGACAAGAGAGCTCAAAAGCCCTGAGGGGGCCTTTTATTCAGCCGAAGACGCCGACAGTGAAGGAGTGGAGGGAAAGTACTACACCTGGTCCGCGGAGGAATCCGAAAATATTCTGGACAAAGAAGACAAAGACCTCGCCTTCCGTACATTCAACATCCGTCACGGCGGCAATGTGGAGGAGATACTCGGAGGATACGACGGAATGAACATTCTTTACCGGGACGAATCAGCCAACCGCCTGACCTCTGAACTGGGAATCTCTCCGGAAGAATTCGGTGACCGTATAGAAAAAGTCCGGAAAAGAATGCTTTCGATCAGACAGCAGAGAGTTCACCCGCAAAGGGATGAAAAAATACTCACCGACTGGAACGGCCTTATGATTGCCGCCCTCGCACGGGCATCGAGAGTGTTCTCAAACGATGAATATTATAACGAGGCAAAAACGGCAGCCGACTTTCTGCTCAACAACATGACCCGCAGAAATGATCATTTCATGCTTCACAGATACAAGGACGGTGAGGCCGGGATCGCGGCTTATGCCGATGATTACGCATTCCTCACCTGGGGTCTGCTTGAACTGTATGAGTCAAAGTTCGATGCCCACTATCTGGGGGAAGCGATCGCATTCAATGATCATCTGGTGGAACACTTCTGGGACAACATCTCCGGGGGTTTCCATACCGTGGCCGACTACGGGGAGGAACTCCTCCTGCGGCGAAAGGAAATTTTCGATGATGCCTATCCGTCTGCAAACTCGGTGGCATTCCAGAACCAGCTGATCTTGGGCAGAATAACAGCCTCACCCGATTATGACAACAGAATCGCAGAAATGAAAAAGGCCTTTTCCGGTGATTTTGTGAGGGCTCCGTCTCTTTTCTCGGCCTTCATCATGAACCTGGGACTGCAGGACGGGGCGGAAGTGATCATCGCGGGAGATACAAATTCCCAGGATACAAAAGAGATGATCGACACCCTTAATCATAAATATCTGCCCTATGCCATTACCGTTTTCAAACCTACGGAAAGCGATTCGCCGGAGATCGTCAGGTATGTCGATTTTCTCAAGGACTACCAGGCACAGGAAGGCAGAGTGACAGCCTACGTGTGCACGGACCATTCCTGCATGCCGCCGGTACATGAAACAGATAAGGTTCTCGGATACCTGAAGGCGGCATAGCAGTTTTTATATAGATAGGTGTTCAGGGACGATTGCACCGGAAGCAGGGATCCTAACCAGGGACGGGTTATGAGGATTCCTGCTCTTTTTTTCTGCCCCGCTGTTCCGATCGACAATACATCAACAATCGTATATCAATCCCTTCACCTGAAACGAAGGGCCCTTCATGCGTAAGTTACTGTCTGCGAGGAGTATGCGGTAAATCTTTCTCACCCGGCACTTACCGGCGAAATACAGAATACCTATAATCCCGGCCCCTACGGTGGAAGCTTCAATTCAACTACCTACTACACAGCAGATATCCAGAATCAGCTTTGGGACTGCACCTCAAGCAAGCTCATGTATTCCTCCGGAGGCGGGAATAAGTCTGCCGGCTTCTGCTTTTTCATTTCCCCTCAGAGTGCTGCGATGCAGAACAGTACAGACAGAATGCTCGACAACCTTGATAAAACCATTTCTTTTCTGCTGGAGAAGCTTACCACTCAATGCGCCCAGAATATCAATTAACATCCCGGGTTCGTATTATATATTGTCAAATACGGAGATCAATCTGACGTTGAATTCTATAGCTTTCAGACGCTCCTCTATTTCCTCCAGCGCCTGACTGCACTCCTTCTCGATTCCGCAACGCTGTGCCTCCCTTAATACTTGGCTCATACTTGATCGTGCAGCACCAAGAGCATCTTGAAGATAAGTATCTCCCGGTCTTTTCATTGCCCTTTCAATCGAGGAAGACATTTTTGATTGGTGATATTTTTTGAAAAGTTCACACTTACGATCGCTGTTCAGATCATAACCCGGAACCTTACCACTTTCAATAAAAAAGTCATAGGGCACTTTCAGAAGATCTTCTGCAGAGGAGACATCCTCATGACCATACATCAAATTACCCGTCTCCAGCCCCAGAGAGCATAAAGCGATGCTGTTCTCCATAAGAGTTTTTTCATCAAACGAAGCAGCCACGAATGCATCCACAAAGTTCCTCTTTAAAGAGGTCAGCAACGGATTATTTTGGTAAAATGCTGTGTCCCCACTATCTTGAGACAATTCCCTGTAGCAGTTCATGAACAGCTCACAATTGACCCTTGCAAAAAGCATATAGTGATCCTTCAGAGCATCTTTCAATTTGTTTTCGGAAATACCCCTGCGTATCTGATCATTCCGATAACGTTCCCGGGCAATCTCCAGATAATAAAGTGTGGAATCATAATTTCCGCCCGCAGCTTGTATTTCCGCTAGCCGTAGATAGGCATCAGTATAGGACCGGTTTTTTTTCAAAGCAGTATGCAGAAGCTCTACAGCTGCCGTGGTGTCGGAATTATTCAGCCTTTCCAGCGCGGCTTTATAAGATTCACTTCCTTCTTTGCTGCATCCGAGCAGAAGCGATTGGATGATGACAATAAATCCAAGCAACCCAGCGGACATAACTGTTTTCCATGATTTCTGCATATGATCTCCCAGCCACAACGGAAAAGGTGAAGATATGATAAGAACAGTAATATCTCAAAATAATTACATTGGACAAAAATTACTACTAAAGTTGGGCTGTACTGAATAATGAAAGTCTTTTTGTTATCAAGGAATGGAATATCTTATTTTCCACCATGCTGAAAATTGCTCTCTCCTACCTGCTTGTATATACCGTCTGGGGATCCACCTATCTGTTCATCCGGGTAGCCGTACAGGAATTGCCCCCTTTCTTCATCATCGGCACCAGATTTATTACTGGCGGAATTCTGCTATGCTTATACTGTTTTTTGAAAGGATATTTCAAACAACCACCTTCACTTCTTCAGATCCGAAATTCCATTCTCACAGGAACCCTTCTGCTTGCGGGAGGGAACGGCCATCGATATTCAGATCATCCCCCAACTAAAGCACCGAGCAAATCCTCCAAAGTTTTGCCCTCAAGCATGAAATACGATCTCCCGTTGGGAAAAACTACTTCCATATAATACAGAAGACCCGGGACCAGGGACGTAAACGAAACATCGTATTTTCCGTTTCCGACTGCCTGAAGCTGTTCCGGACATACCTTGACATCGTAAACGATTTCACTGGATTGGTCTTTACCGAACAACCTGAAACATTCGCTGTTCATCGGAAGACCATCGATTCTGAATTTTACTTCCTTTCCCGCCTTTTTGACGGTTGTATCAGCATCAGATTTTTCGACCTGTTCCTCTTTTACCTCAGGCTCAAGCTTCTCTTTTTTCACGACCTCCACACTGTCACCGGTCACCGACAACCCTCCGCCCAACGCAAGCCTGAACCCCAACCGTTGCGTTTCACTCCATTCGTATGTCAAAGTATCCATTTTCTGGGTGAGAACACAAACATAGAATGTGTCCACATCGACACCACTCACAGGTATAGTATTTCCCATGCGGTGATCCCGCATCGATTCTACTGTGCGGGTAAGTATCTGCCCGTCATCAAGAAGTCTGTATGTATCAAACCGGGTACTGCTGCTGTCATTGAAAAACCAGTAATTCGACCCGGTTGCCGAAAAATAAGCCGTGCGATTCTCATTTCCCTCTCCCTCCGCGATTCCGGTCCCGCCGGCAAGCACAGGTATGTCCAAATTTGAAACACCACTAAGAAGGTCCGTCATGAATGTGTCGTCTCTGGAAATATTCACCAGGAACCCGGCGGTAGGCTGAGTCCTGAACTGAAACGCAAACGGTTCCTTGCTGATCGTCACCGTCCTCCCGTTTCCAACCGGAACACTTTTTCCCTTCTGCTCTATATACAGTGAAAAGCCCTCTGAGGGAACAGTGAACTTTTCCTCTGCTTTTTCTTCAGGCATTTTGACTTTCGGAGGCGGTGAACAATCAATACCGCAGATCAGAGCAGAAAGGGAAAGAACGGGAAGCAGTCTTTTAATACTCATGTTTTCTCCTCTTTAGGAACTAAACGCTTCGCCTTCAGAAACGCATGTAAATTTATGTTACTTCTGTTTGCAGTTTAATATACAAAAAGTTTACCTACTTCAGTAATTGTTATAAATGACTGCCAACCTCTGCAACAATAAAAACATACCACCTCACGCCATAAAGACCTATTTTCATTTTGAAACCACTCTCGTCCAAAAAGGATTTCTTCATGAAAAGAACAGTTGTATTCAATACTCTTTTCCTAATAGCCCTCCTGAACAACCCACTGTCGGCTGACCTGATAAGCGGAAATGTCATCAATACCGACTCGGAACCCATCCCCAATGCCAAAGTCACACTTGATAATGAGATGTCGACACATACCTTCACTGATAAAACGGGCCGGTTTTCAATAGACATTCCCATATCAGCAGCCGATCCCCGTTCAGAAAAAGCCACGAAGAATTCTCATCCGACTCTCAAAAACAGCACAATCTCATTTTTCATTCCGGAATCTCAGCATATTACAATCTGCCTCCATGATCTGACCGGCAAAAAAGTTGCCGGAATAGACCGGAAACTTTCCCAGGGACCACACGAGATCGATATAAGCCACCTAACCGACCTGTCTGACGGAATGTACATTCTCCAGTTCAGAAACAATCTGGTCCATAAATCCTTCAAGGTGAATGTCCAGAGCAGAAAGGGAATTTTCAATTCCCTTTCAAACGAAGTGCACCTGCTATCCAAAACAGCTGCGGCTCTGTCTTCCGTTCCCGCGTCTTTGAAAGTGGAAAAATACGGGTACGATCCTGTCAACATATCCATTGAGGAGCCTTTGTCCCGGTTCGATACTATCACTCTGCAGCCTGATGTGATCTCAGTGCGGGTTGATTCTCTTCTTGCACTCATGACCCTCGAGGAGAAAGTGGGGCAGATGGCCCAGGGCGAGCGCAGCAACTTGACCTCTGATGACGTCAGAACCCTTTACCTCGGTTCCGTTCTCAGCGGAGGAGGAAGCAGCCCCCTGCCCAATACAGCATCAAACTGGGCCGGCATGGTCGATAACCTGGCTCAGGGCGCCCTCCAAACCAGGCTTGGCATTCCTCTCATGTACGGTACTGATGCAGTCCACGGCAACAACAACCTTTCCGGAGCAGTCATCTTCCCCCACAACATCGGACTGGGATGCACCAGAAACCCCGAGCTGGTGAAACAAGCCGCCCGTATCACCGCAATCGAAACAGCCGCATCAGGGCCTCACTGGACTTTTGCGCCCTGCATCGCGGTTCCCCGCAACGAACGCTGGGGTCGCACCTATGAGGGCTTCGGCGAAACAGCTGAACTAGCAATCACGATGGGTGAAGCCTCCATACGGGGTCTTCAGGGAACAGATCTGTCCGCCGATACCACCATTGCCGCGTGTGCAAAGCATTTCGTGGGGGACGGAGGTACTACCGACGGCATCGACCAGGGAGACACACAAGGGTCTGAGGAAGAACTCAGGAAGCTTCACCTTCCCGGTTATGTCGCCGCGATACGGGCAGAGGTGGCCACCATCATGGTATCCTATAACTCCTGGAACGGTTCAAAACTTCACGGACACGAGTATCTGATTACAGATGTACTGAAAGAGGAACTCGGTTTTGATGGATTTGTGGTGTCAGACTGGAACGCGATCGACACCCTCTCCCCCGATTACAGAGAAGCTGTCAAGATCGCCATCAACGCCGGAATCGACATGGTGATGGCGCCAAGCGCGTTCATAAACTACATCGATTACCTTAAGTCACTGGTGGATGCGGGTGAAGTTCCCATTGAGAGAATAGATGACGCGGTGCGCAGAATTCTCAATGTGAAATACCGAATGGGACTGTTTGAAAACTCCCTTTCTAAAAAAGATCTTATCGAACGTATCGGTTCACCCGAACACAGGGAAATCGCCAGGGAATGCGTTCGTCAGTCACTTGTCCTTCTTGAAAACGAAGACAGCACTCTTCCCTTGCCTAAACAGGGCAAACAAATTGTAATCGGCGGAAGTCATGCCGACAACCTCGGCCTGATGTGCGGCGGCTGGACCATTGACTGGCAGGGGACCTCCGGTAATATTGAAGGAGGCACAAGCATTCTGGATGCAGCTGTCAATACGGTTTCTGACCCCGGAACCGTTTCCTATTCTACAGGTTTCGATCCCGACGCCGATGTTTTCGTGCTGGTTTTTGGTGAAGAACCCTACGCGGAATACTCAGGCGACAAAACATCTCTTGAACTGGAACCAAATGACATCAGCATCGCACGCCAGTACAGCGAAGCGGGAATTCCTGTTGTGGGCGTGCTCATTTCCGGAAGACCGATGATAATAAATGATATCCTTCCCTACACCTCGGCATTTATTGCCGCCTGGCTTCCCGGAACAGAGGGCCAGGGTGTAGCGGATGTTCTTTTCGGAGATTACGCCCCCACGGGAAAACTCTCTCACTCCTGGCCCAGAGATATGGGGCAGATACCTGTCAACAAAGGCGATCCGGACTACGATCCGCTGTTTGAATACGGATACGGGCTGACGTACTGA
>JBKHHW010000151.1:0-7763 GCA_046538945.1 Chitinispirillaceae bacterium
AAGGCCGATTCCGCAGTCAAGCTTTCTCCAATCGGCCGAACGTGAAGAGCCGGTAACCACACACTCCGTAAATCCCATCCCGGCAAGCTCTTTGAGACGGGATGCCATATTGTTGACAGGCCGTACCTCACCCCCAAGCCCCAGCTCCCCGATAAACGCCAGATCCTTGCGCAGGGGTTTGTTGCGGAAAGAGGAAAGAAGCGCGGCGATAATGGCCAGGTCCGCAGCAGGCTCCGAAACGGTCAGTCCGCCCGCAATGTTAAAAAACACATCATGGTCACCAAGAGATATCCCTCCATATTTTTCAAGCACAGCAATAAGGAGGGAAAGCTTGCGGGGATTGATTCCGGAAGCCACTCTCTGGGGAAGTCCGAAGTGGGAACGATTCACAAGAGCCTGAAGTTCCACTACCAGAACCCTCGACCCCTCGAGCACAGGTGCTATGGCAGTACCGGTCTGGGGCTGGTCGCGGTTAAGAAGGAAAAATTCCGAAGCATTCGAGGTTTGGGCCAGCCCTCCGTCTGTCATGGTAAAGATAGCTATTTCTCCGCCCGGCCCGAAACGGTTTTTGACAGAGCGGAGAATACGGTAATTATGCCGTCCGTCACCCTCGAACTGAAGAACCGTGTCCACCATATGCTCCAGAACCCTGGGGCCGGCAATGGATCCCTCCTTGGTGACATGACCGATAAGAATTACGGATACCCCCTCAGTTTTGGCGTGCCTGAGAAGCATTGAGCCGCATTCTCTTATCTGCGAAACACTGCCCGGAGCACTCTCCAGACTCTCTGTGAACATGGTCTGTATCGAATCTATGACTATTATCTGCGGTTTATGAATATCCAGAACTGAAAGCAGCGTCTCCATGCTGGTTTCCGTAAGCACCTCTACGGAAGCATTCCCCACCCCGAGGCGCTGAGCGCGCAAGGACACCTGCTCCGCGGATTCCTCCCCGGAGACATAGAGCACCTTTCTGCCCGTTGCCCACTGGGCCATGAGCTGAAGAAGAAGAGTGGACTTGCCGATACCGGGATCTCCCCCCAGAAGAACAAATGCACCTCCCACCAGTCCGCCTCCCAGAACCCGGTCAACTTCCGTGAAGGTACTTGGAACCCGTTCGGTGTTTTCCGATTTGCAGGAAGAGAGAGGGATCGGCTTTGCTTCGTTTCTCAGTTTGGATGAAGCGGAGGAGGAGCCTTTTGCGATGCGGAATTCCGTAATACTGTCCCAGGTACCGCAGGAATCACACTTGCCGCGCCACTTGGGGTAGTCCTGACCGCAAGAATTGCATACGTAGGCAGTTTTCTGTTTTTTATTCAATCCCCGCTCCGCAGGCTTCAGGATTTAGATGACGGATCAGAATCTGGTCCTGACGGACGGGACGGCATCTGGAATTTCTGTTCCAATTTGTTTCTCCCCACACCAGACCCTTTTTTTAGGCGCTGAATGTCGATCGGTGAAGAGTATGTTTCCTCCTCCTCGACCGCATAGTGAAGCTTTCTCTGACCGCGGATGAACTGCTGGATATAGGGATTTCTCGACTTGCGGATTTCGGCCGGTGAACCGTAGAAGATGATTTTCCCTTCATGGATCATGGCGATCCTGTCGGCGATTTTGTATGCCGATCCGATATCGTGAGTGACCACAATGGAGGTCATCTTGAGCTTTGACCGAAGGGAGAGAATCAGATCGTTTATCTTATCTGTCATTATGGGGTCGAGTGCGGAGGTGGGCTCATCGTAAAGCATGATTTCCGGCTTCATGACCAGAGCTCTGGCAAGCCCCACCCGGCTTCGCATGCCGCCTGAAAGCTCCGCGGGCATTTTGGTCTTGAACTCCTCCCGTAAACCCACCATCTCAAGGGACTCCCCTATGAGCTTTTCGATCTCCTCATCGGTGAGCTTTGTGTGTTCACGAAGAGGAAAGGCAAGATTCTCGCCCACATTCATAGAATCGAAAAGCGCAGCTCCCTGGAAAAGAATTCCGAACCGCTTGCGGGCACTGCTGAAATCGGCAGGTTTGGTAGTAGGTGAAGAAATAACTTCATCATCCAGAAGAATTCTACCCCCGTCCGGGAAAATCAACCCGATAATATGGCGGAACAAAACGGTTTTCCCGCTGCCGGACTGACCTATGATACAAAGCACTTCCCCCTTGTTCACCAAAAGGTTGATATCATCCAGCACTACCTGTTTACCGAAGTGCTTTTTGAGATGTTCTACTCTGAGCATACTAAAACCGTTCTTTATCGCCGGATAAGCCGACCTTGTTGCAAGATTCAGTTGTCACATTGCCATGAAAGCGATAAGAAAATCGAAAATGAGAATCAATACAGCAGAAAAAATCACTGCCTTAGTTGTTGCATTTCCTACTCCTTCAGCCCCGCCTTTTGCCTCGAAACCGAAATGAGCACCCGTAATAGCCACAATTCCACCGAAAACAGCTGTTTTGGCAACCCCGATAAACACATCATTCGGGTTGAAAAACAACTTCATTCCATTAAGATAGGTGTACATGGAAACATCAACCGAGATGAAAACCGTAAATGCCGATCCGGCAAGAGCAATCAGTTCTGCCCACACCACCAGCACCGGCAGCATCACAATGCAGGCAACGGTTTTGGGCACAATCAGGTAGCGTATGGGATCGAGCCGCAGCACAGCCATGGCATCAAGCTGCTCGCTCCCCTTCATCGAACCGACCTCCGCGGCAATACCTGTCGCAACACGACCCGCGAACACCATACTGGTTATGACCGGCCCCAGTTCCGTCACCATGGTCTTGCAGACAAGCACTCCCAGATACCTCATGGAAACGGGCAGACCGGACATCTGATATACTGCCTGAGTCACCGTGGCAGACCCAAGAAAAAGAGCGATGACTGTCACCAGGGGAAGAGACTCTATACCGAGAGTAAACATATGACTGACAGTGATGTCAGGATTCTTCACAAGCAGATGCAGTCGTGAAAAAGTCTGCACGGTTAGCTTTCCATAACGCTGAACACTCAGCAGAAGCTCACGGAATTTACCAAGCGACCAGAGG
This sequence comes from Chitinispirillaceae bacterium, assembly GCA_046538945.1. Taxonomy (GTDB): domain Bacteria; phylum Fibrobacterota; class Chitinivibrionia; order Chitinivibrionales; family Chitinispirillaceae; genus JAEZKC01. The sequence continues at coordinate 3,046 of JBKHHW010000151.1, forward strand.
ACTACCCGTCCCACCAGTGCTACAAAACGCAATGCAATCAAAATCCCGGCGGCTCCTCTACTCTGTCTGACATATTCTCGAATCGGGCGAACTCATTCACAAAAGCAACATGGGCCGTACCGATGGGACCGTTTCTCTGCTTACCGACGATAATTTCGGCCTTACCCTTGTTGTTGGGATCGTCCTTGTTATACACCTCATCACGGTAAACGAACATGACAATGTCAGCATCCTGCTCGATAGCTCCCGATTCTCTCAGATCGGAAAGCTGTGGACGATGATCGGTTCGCTGTTCCACTGCCCGCGAGAGCTGTGAAAGAGCAATAACCGGCACATCAAGCTCTTTTGCAACACCTTTGAGCGAACGGCTGATGGTTGAAATCTCCTGCTGCCTACTTTCAGCCTTGCCTGAAGATCCCATAAGCTGGAGGTAATCGATAATTATAAGTTCAAGGTTATGCTGAGCCTTCAGACGGCGAGCCTTGGCCCTGAGCTCCAGGACTGTTATAGCAGGGGTGTCGTCGATGAAAATGGGGGCCTCAGCCAGAGGACCGGCCGCAATGCTGAGTTTGGGGAAATCGCGCTTGGGGAGATTTCCACTCCTCAGTGCGTGCATGCTCACCCGGGCCTCGGAACAGAGCATACGTTGAACGATCTGATCCTTGCCCATTTCAAGAGAAAAAATCGCGGTGCAGTGCTTCGCCTTCACCGCCGAATGCAGAGCAACTGAAAGACAGAACGCGGTCTTTCCCATGGAGGGACGTGCGGCAACGATGACCAGATCCCCACGCTGCATCCCGGTAGTCATTTCATCCAATTCCGAAAAACCGGTAGGAATTCCTTTGAAACTCCCCTTTGAATACCCCTCAATACCTTCAAACGCCTTGGGCAGCAGCTGACCCATGGATTCGAATTTGTTTTTTACCCTGGATTCGGAAATGTTGAAAATCACACTCTCTGCTTTATCAAGAATTTCCTGGGGCTCCTGATCGGTTGAAAAACAGTCGGTTGTGATTTCCGCCGATACGGAGATGAGCTTTCTGAGAGTTGCCTTCTCCTGCAGGATATTGGCGTAATGCTCTATGTTGCCGGAAGTGGTCACGTTCTCGACCAGCTCACTCAGATACGCCTCTTCCCCCACTTCGCCCAGCCAATTTTTTTTGGTCAGAGCATCGGCGACGGTTATAATGTCAATAGGGGTGTTTTTTTCTGAAAGATCCCTCATGCATATGAATATTTTCCCATGAGCTGCAGAGTAGAAACACTCTTCATCCAGATGTTCCAGGGCCATATCCGCCGCCTGGCCGTCAATGAGCATCGAACCCAGAATGGTTCGCTCCACATCGAGTGCCTGAGGCGGAACACGGTCAGAAATGTATGATTCGGCAACAGCAGTACCCCCTTCATCACCGCCTCTGCCTTCTCTTTTTTTATACGCCATTCGAATCGTTCCTGTTAAGAATAGCCATCAGCCCCTTGAGATCACCCCAGGCACCAGGCTTGCAACTCTCATTTTTATAAAGCTGCTCTACACTGTAAGTGGCCACAAGGGGTATCCCCTTGTACATGTGGGTGCTTCCACGCAGCTGTTCGATGGACTCACTGTTTCCCATCAAAGCATTAGCCGCATCAGCTCCGAAAACCAAAACTGCCTTGGGCTTTATTATATCCAACTGTCGGTCAATAATCAAACGGCAAACATCAATTTCGTTCTGCTCCGCTTTTCTCCCCCCCGGAGTCCGGCACTTGAGCACATGAGTGACAAACACATCCTTGTTCCGGTCCAGTTTGACGGCTTTGAGCATCTTGAGGAACAACTCCTCAGTCTCCCCCTTGAACGGCAGGCCCGTTTTCTCATCCTCAGCCCCCGGCTCATACCCCACAATCATCAGCCTGCCTTCTGCACTTCCCGATCCGAACACGACCTTTCCGCGAGTCTTTTCCAGAGGACATTCGGTGCATTTGAGAACATCGAAATACAGATTTTTAAGCAGATCTCTTTTGGAATAACCGGGTTTGACTTGCGCACTTTTTCTTATATTCAGAGCCTCTACCGGTTTCACTTTGGATAGCTTCTGAAAGGGGTTCTGTTCTTTTTTGGATTGAGGAGGCGGGACCTTCAGTTCGCCGGCTTCAGCGGTATTAACCCTATTTGTGGAAGCCGGAACTGATACGGAACGGCTGAATAAGCGGTTAACCTCGAAACCGGAAGAAAAAAACATCTCTTCATGACCAAGCTGACGCTGCTGCTGGAGGTAGGAAATCAGAAGGGAACGAACAGACATAGTACTAAACTCCCAGGCACCCGGCGATACTCCTCAGGATTTCCCGAGCCGCCTCCTGTTTATCCATAGCCGGACAGTTTTCACTCCTCCCGTCGGCAAACAGAAGAGATATACATGTCGAATCCCGCCCCAAAGCATCCTCGGCTCTGTTATATACCATCATATCACATTTTTTTCTTTTCATCTTCTCCACAGCCCGTTCCAGACCGTTTCCACTTTCAAGTGAAAACCCGACGAGAAACTGCTTTTCTTTGCGTTTTCCCAGCCCGGCAAGGATATCCGGATTCGGCAGCAGTTCCAAAGTCAGCTTTTCGCTCTCCTCCCGGTGAATCTTGGTGGACGAACTAGCAGCCGGCCGGTAGTCGCTTACCGCAGCAGCCATGATACACACATCGGCTGAATCGAACTCCCCTTCGAGTGCACTCCGCATCTGTGCAGCACTCCTGACCGGAACGATTTTGGCGCCGGGCGGAAGCGCTGTCTGAGCGGGTCCGCTCACAACTGTAACCCTCGCCCCCATCGACAGTGCTGCTCCGGCAAGTGCCGCCCCCATTTTTCCGGACGATCGGTTCGAAATAACCCGCACGGGATCAATCGGCTCCTCAGTAGGTCCGGAGGAAATGAGAATGTGCTTACCCTCAAAAATGGCTGATGCCTCCCGCGGGGACAACACCAGATCCGCTATTTGCTCAACCTCAAGCATCCTGCCCGGCCCCACAGCTTTACAGGCAAGCTCACCCTCTCCAACCGGCAGAACTGTCACTCCCCTGGACTTCAACGTCTCGATGTTGGCGCAGGTGGCTTTGTTCATCCACATGACACTGTTCATTGCGGGAGCAACTGTAATTTTTTCCTCGGGGATGGACAGAGCAAGTGAGGTCAGAAGGTTGTCGGCAATCCCATGGGCTATTTTAGCGATGGTGTTAGCCGTTGCGGGGCACACAAGAAAAATATCCGCCCATTCGGATAGACGGATATGATCCATGTCGTAAAAAGTGGAATTGTCCAGAAAAACCGGATTCCCGGATACCGTTTTCAGTGCCACTTCGCCCACCAGTCCTCGGGCGGAGGGCGTAAGCACAGTTTTAACCTGGCAACCGCGTTTCCTGAACAGACGAACCAGCGAGGGGATCTTGTACGCCGCGATCCCTCCGGTTATACCTATGAGAACTTTCTGGGAATTGTCCATTACTCGACAATCTGATTTTCCTGATCCTCGATAACTCTGCCTTCGAAGAGCTTCTTCAGGGCAAGTGTGGTTGGTTTGTCCTTGGTATCCACAATATCAAGCCTGATCTGATCATTTATAAAGCGAGCCTCCTGTGAAGCCATAAGCACGGCTTTATAGCGGCTGATACCCTTCTTTTCAAGCTTCTCAAGCTGGAGTTCAAGCAAATCGTCCGACATGTAAACCTCCCTTAACCTGTGTACCACTTTGTTGTTCAAAACAAAGCAGCTATTCTATATTCTGTATCTGTTCTCTGATCTTTTCGATATTCTCTTTGAGACTGACCGACAAGTGGGCTATCTCGGTGTCATTCGCTTTGGAACCGATGGTATTGGCTTCCCTGTTCATCTCCTGAAGGAGAAAACCCATCCTTTTCCCGACCGGTTCATCAAGTTTGAAATCCTCACTGAACTTCTCTATGTGAGCCCTGAGCCGGGTGCACTCCTCGGTAATGTCCAGCCGTTCGGCCAAAAGCGCCACCTCTGTGGCAATCCGAGAAGGGTCAGGAGGAGTTTCCAGCAGTTTTTCTATGCGGGGCTTAAGTGACGCCGCATACTCCTCGACCCGTTGAGGGGCACGCTTCTCGACTTTCTGAACGGTTCTGGTGATTTCCTTAAGAATTTTTTTGAGATCCTTCACCAATAGCGCCCCCTCCGATTCCCTCGATTCCTGAAAAGCACCCATCGCCTTGCCGAGCACAGGCCGCAGATGTTTCCACAAGGTGTCCTCTGCGTATGTGACGGATTCGGTCTTGATGAAATCGCTGAAATTGAGAAGATTGGAAAGTGACACTTCCCCGGCCAGATTGTAGGAATCCTTCACTTCCCTGAAGATCCTCATGTAGTTGTCGACAGAGCCCTTGTCCCAGGTAAGCGTGGTGCTGTCAGTTTCCCGGTCACAGCTGATAATCACGGTGATGCTTCCCCGGGAGATAGCTGAAAGCTCTTTTTTGATTTTTGACTCAAGAACTGCTGTGAATTTGGGCTGCCTGATCTGGATATCCAGAAAACGGTTGTTTACACCGCGAATCTCGACTCTGTATGTACCGGAAGGCGTTGTATCTTCAGCGAGCCCAAAACCTGTCATGCTACGAATGGGCATATATGATCCTGTGCGACCTCGAGGTAAGGGGTTAATCCGAAATTATCGGGGAAAACTTATTGAATATACTTAAGCGTAAGTTGGGAAGCAAGTGTTAGCCCGTT
>JBKHHW010000033.1:0-24367 GCA_046538945.1 Chitinispirillaceae bacterium
CGGCAGGGGTGCAACCGCGGCGACGGTCGACCGCAGGTTCATGATGGTGCCGTAAATCATTCCCGAGACAAAAAAGTAAACCCCCGATATGTCATTGGGGCTTTACTTTTTGTTTAACGACTGATGTCAATCATTGTGTGGATTCTTTGGCTGCAAGATAGACGTTTTCGAACAGTTTGTCCAGCAGTTCAAGTGGGGCGGATGAAAATGCGATACGCAGGAGGTCACCCTGGGCTATCACTCCTGTGTTGTACTTTTCTAAAAGAATCTGTCGTATCTTCTCCGCATTGCCGTTTTTCACTCTGACACACATGAAATAGCCGGAGTTGAAAGGTAATGCCTGCAGAAATTCAGAATACTCGGGGTGTTTTCCTAAAATGTCCTTTATTTTTAAATATCGTTTTTGCAGAATGAAGAACTTTCGGTCCTTTTCCTGGTCGTAGGAATCGCTTGCGTATGCTGCAAGCAGAAAAGACTGGCTGAGGTTGGAAGCGCTTGAGATGTTGCCCCGTATGGCGCCTCCCAGTTTCTTTTCCAGCGCGGAGTAAAGATCGGGGCTGTTGAGAGCTGTGCCGAAGGTTACAAATCCCACCCGGAAACCCCAGACATAATCCTCTTTGGTGGGACCGTCAAATTTAACGGCTAATATCCTTTCATGTGCATCGGCCAGAAGAGAGAACATGGATTCTTTCATAACCCCTTCTTCAAAAACCAATCCGAAATATGCATCATCAATCAACACCAGAATGGAGTTGCCCTCCTGTGCTGACTGAAGAAGTATGTCTCTGATCTCCCGTGCTTCGTCTTCCGTTACAGTGTAGCCGGTGGGGTTGTTCGGAAAATTCAGAATTACTATCTTCTTTCCTTTAGGACTGTTGAGAAGTCTGTCTTTGAGCCCTCCGGTATTGAAACCGTTTTCACTGTTGAAGGTGGGAAAGGTGGAGAATTCCGCACCATGGGCATTTTTGAATACCAGATTGTAGTTTTCCCAGTAAAGATCGGGTGTGATGACTGTGTCGCCTGGGTTTACAAACAGGTAGCCGGCCATGGAAAGACCATGCGTCATTGCATTGGTAACGACCGGGGTACTGATTGCTTTGCCTGAAAGGGTAGGATTCTTCCTGAAGATCATTTCCTTCCACACTTTCCGGATTTCCGGTCTTCCGGAACTGGGAGCATAGGAAAATCCTTTCGAACCCTCCAGACATACGTGTTTGCCAATAGAATTCAAGACCATCGGTGATCCGGTATCCTCAAGGGCCGTTCCAATGGTGGCGTTGATTTGTTTTCCCCGGGCTTCGGCTGTCTGAGCCAGAATTCCTTTGACTGGATAATAAATGGCTTTGCCTTTTTCTGAAAGCAGATTCAGAACGTGAGGGTTGGTTTTGCCAATTTTTTCATTGAGTTCTACGGCTTGTGGGTTAAGCATAACTCTACTCATTTCGCTTCCGAAAGCATCATAAAAACAGCCGACAAGTTCATGTTCAAGCACAGGAACTTTCGGCTGAAGATTCAAAACCAAAAGTGAGAATGGAAAATAACGTGTGCGCCATAGCTAGTCAATTCAGATCGTGGTTATACCACGTATGTGGCACGAAAAATCTTATCTGTTCCCATCTCCCCTGATATTTGTGCCGGTATCGTGATTATTTTAGCCTGCTTCAGATTCTTGAGATCGAGGCGCTATTGCTTCCGCGTTTTCTGTGGTTCTTAACCGGTTTCGAGACCGGTTAAGAGCTGTCTTCAGAACTCCGGTTCAGCATTTCCTGTCTGGATGAACGGCCTAAGCTCAGGCATCTTTTCAATTAAGGCTCTGGATACTTCGGCCAGATGTTCCGCGTATCGGAAATGCGCACCCAAACCAGTCCGGAGTTCTATTTCGTAAATGAGTTTATCGAGATGGGTGGAATGTTCGAAAGGAGTTTGAGTCCCTAGCAGTAGAGCGTATACATAGCTGTGTGCCCCTTGTGACTGAGCGGCAATTTTCTGCACCAGACTGCTCTGTTTCCTGAGAAGAGGAGCAACGGAGGGGTGCTTCACCTCTGAAGGCAGATAGAATCCGCAGGGGAAAAGCGGAGAGAAGCGAAAACCGCTTCTGTGTCTGTTGAGATCCCGGAGTTCGGCAATGGCCATGTTGTTCCAGGCCGCTCTTACCATGATCCTGCGTATGGTCGTGCCGGTCAAACTGTACCGGTTGGCTTTACCCTGAAAGGCATCTTCGATTTGCTCCATTGGGGGGAGAAATGACGGAGTCTCATTCATGATGCTGAGATGGATCTCGTCGGGAACATTGGAGGTGTTGACGCCTTCCTGTCTGATTCTGTTGACGCTGTAGTTGAAAACCTGGCGAGTGTGAGCCGTACTTGATTTGTTTGGAAAGCTGTGACGGATCATCCGGGGGACAAATTTCCTGATTTCCTCTCTGATCAGTTCCGCGCAATGCTTTGCTTCCACCAGAGGCATGGAGTCAAGCTGGCGCAAAACATCGGCCCAGACCCTTGCGGTCATCACAAAAGCTGCATTGGTCCTGGTGGCAAACGGAATGAGATAGCGCGCTCTGTCCAGAGCATAGTTCTTTCTCAATCTGTCGGCCACCCTGGGACTCAGATCCTCAGGAAGCTTGAGCAGATCGGGATTGCCCCGAACCCTGCTGTCCAGATCATTGTAAACCTCATGGTAGGCGTCAAAGCATTGCTCCATAAGACTCTGCCATTCCCGTGCACATGCCTCGGGAATGCCCACCTCTTGGAAGGGAGGCAAACTGGATTTGTCGAGCCTGATATACCGGGTGCTTGACTCCTGCCCATCGGAGAGCTGTGCGAATTCGAAGAGCTTATAGGCCAGAAACATGGAAAGTCCGTCTATGGCCACGGCTATGCCTCCGGTCATCCCGGTGATACTGGCATGACCGTAATCCACAAAACGGAAAATGGAATCCACCGACCTGTCCGGGTCGGACCAGTCGATGGAGCCCAGTATGGTATCCAGGCCTTTGTTGGAACGGGAATACTTCGCCAGACTGCTGGCCAGAAGTTCCGGCGTAACCTGCGGGTTGTCCTTGGCATCCGGAGGGGGACAGATCCCGATACCGGTAACTTTCATGACAGTTCCTTTCCGGATCAATACCTGTAGTGATCGGGTTTGTAGGGCCCTTCGACCGGTACGCCGATGTAGTCGGCCTGCTTCTGTGACATCCTGGTAAGCTTCGCGCCTATTTTTTCCAGATGAAGCCTTGCTACTTCTTCATCAAGCTTTTTGGGAAGAATGTAAACCGCCGGCTTGTAGACATCCCTGTTTTTCCAGAGATCCATCTGGGCAAGAGTCTGGTTGGAAAATGAATTCGACATTACAAATGAAGGGTGTCCTGTCGCGCAGCCGAGGTTCACCAGCCTGCCTTCCGCGAGCATGAAAATGCTGTGCCCGTCCGGGTAAACGTATTTGTCAACCTGAGGTTTGATGGTGATCTTCTCGATACCGGGCCAGTTCTCAAGTTTTGCCACCTGTATCTCGTTGTCGAAGTGACCGATATTGCAGACAATCGCCTGATCTTTCATCGCGGCCATGTGTTCGGCGGTGATTATGTCCACATTGCCGGTGGTGGTGACATAGATATCACCTATGCCCAGCGTATCTTCAATTGTAGTCACCTGGTAGCCGGCCATGGCCGCCTGAAGTGCACAGATAGGATCCACCTCCGTGACTATCACCCGCGCCCCGAACCCGCTCATCGACTGGGCACAGCCCTTTCCCACATCTCCGTACCCGCAGACCACCACTACCTTGCCCGCAATCATCACATCGGTGGCGCGCTTGATCCCGTCAGCAAGGCTTTCCCTGCATCCGTAAAGATTGTCGAACTTCGACTTGGTTACAGAATCATTGACGTTTATGGCGGGAACCAGAAGCTTGTTTTCGCTGAGCATCTGATAGAGGCGGTGAACTCCCGTTGTGGTCTCCTCCGAGACACCTTTCCACTCACTGACTGCTTTATGCCAGTGCTGGGAATCCTTTTCATATACTTTTTTGAGAAGTCCCTTGACAACCGATTCTTCATGATTGTCCGTGGGTTCATCAACCCACCTGTCACCATCCTCGAGCTGGTAGCCTTTGTGAATGAGGAGTGTTGCATCACCACCGTCATCCACGATCAGATTGGGTCCCTTGCCTCCGGGGAAACTGAGCGCCTGGAACGTACATGCCCAGTATTCTTCCAGACTCTCGCCTTTCCAGGCGAACACGGGGACGCCTGTTTTGGCAATGGCGGCGGCGGCATGGTCCTGGGTGGAAAAGATGTTGCAGGAAGCCCAGCGCACCTCCGCTCCCAGTTCCACAAGAGTTTCGATGAGAACGGCGGTCTGGATGGTCATGTGAAGAGAACCGGAAATCCGTGCTCCGGCAAGAGGCTTGTCCCCGGCATATTTCTCCCGGATAGCCATAAGTCCCGGCATCTCTTTCTGTGCAACCTCTATTTCCTTGCGGCCCCATTCGGCCAGATCCATATCTTTCACCATATAAGGCAGATTCGCCCAGATATCTACGTGTGGTGCCATTGTGTCAGATGCTCCTTGTTCATGAATTGAAACAGATTACGTCCGTATTAGATGGAGGTTTTCGGTTAAAAAGCGGACATTTTCATCGTTATAATATATATAACGGTCGGCTTTAATGCAGGTATCTCCGGGGCAGGCTGGATATTGATTCTCCGTGGAATCTACCCTCTCCCGGAGAAGGGACCTGGGAAGGCCCGACGTCTCGTTTAAACCCTTTCCATCCAGTAGCGGTACAGATCATCCAGAGTCTCTTCCATGCTGAATTCCCTCTTCCAGCCGGTATCCTGTACGAGTTTTGAGTTATCTCCCCTCTGAACGGTAGACCTGCCGTTGCCTTGAATCATTTCCGGACAGGTTTCAACCCGGATGTGCTGCTTTGTTTTGGATGTGAGATAATTGGCGATAAAAGAGAGCGGAATCGAATCCCCGGAGCAGACATTGTACACTTCAGAGCTTCTGCCGCGTTCAAGAATCAGAAAATAGGCGTTTGCGACATCCCTCACATCACTGAAATCCAGGGTTGCGTTAAGGTTGCCTACCCTGAGAACCGGTTCTGATGCGCCTTTTTCAATCATCGCGACCTGGCGTGCCCATTCAGAGCAGACGAAATCTGGCGACTGGCCCGGACCTGTATGATTGAATGAACGGGTGTAGTATAGGTCAAGTCCCGTCTGAGACTCGTATCTCTTTGCAGACAGTTCGCATGCCAGTTTCGATATGCCGTAGAAACTTTTCGGATACAGTTCCGATTGCTCGGTTAATACATTCTCCTGATCACCCGCATACTGTTTGGATGAACCGATCAGAAGTATTTTGGCTTTGGACCCGACCTCGACGGCAGCATCAAGCAGATCGATCGTGCCAAGCAGGTTGACCTCCATTGTCAGCCGTGGTGAACTGTCGGCCTGTGAAAGATTGGAGATCGCCGCCAGATGAAAAATTCTGGAATAGTTGAATCTGCTCATCAGATCAGTTACCGCTTGGCTGTTTCTGATGTCGGCAGGGAAGTAGTGTTCAACGTGTTCAGATTTGCACACCTGATCCCTGTCTGTGCCGCATACAGTGTATCCCAGCTGACTCAGGTGGTGGGAAAGATGGTGTCCCACGAACCCGTTGACGCCGGTTATAAGTGCAGTTTCTTTTGAATGCATGGCAAGAATATAATTGAAGGGAATGGCAGGGTGAAGAAGACTGGGCGTAACGATAAGGACTGCGGATATGCTGCCTGTCAGCTACTCGAGGAGGCTACGAACTTCCCGAAGCACCTCTTTTACATGTATTGATTTGATACATTCGTTTTCGCACCGGGGAGAAGCTGCTCTGCCATGGCATGGGGAGCAGGGCAGGGATTTCTGAATGACTCTGACTTTCATACCGGCCGGTTTCCATATACGAGGATCGGAGGGACCGAAAATCACCACTGTGGGAATTCCCAGAGCTGCACTCAGATGTGTTGGACCGCTGTCATTCCCAACATAAAGAGAGCTTCGACTCATTATTGCCGCCAGAAGCGGGAGTGGAAGATTTCTGCAGATCCAATCCTGAGGGGGGAGGTTCTTTACGTTTTCAGCCGGCCCGGTGATCCACACTATGCCCAATCCCTCATCTCTAAGCCTGTCTGCCAAAAGCATGTAGTTTTCCTTCGGCCAGTTCTTTTTCCTGCTTCCGCTTCCCGTATGGATTACAGCAAATTTGCGTTCGGAAGGGACAATATGAAACGATTTCAGTATAAAGGAGGGGGGGATGGTTATACCGAATTCTGTTTCGCAGCTTGTGAACAATGAGGAATGATAGCGGTAAATGGATATGATTTCATCGGGAAAGGGTGGTTGGGCAAGGAGTGGCTTCAGGCCCGCTTTTTCCGCTGCACTCCTGAGATGGGTATTGTTTGTAAAAAGAAGCGCTGATCTGAACGTGGAAAGAAACTCAGTCAATCTTTCATGGTTGTCACCGAAAAGAAAAGCTGAAGACGGGGCTGAGACATCCCTGAATTGCCTAAACCCCGCACACTCGCATGCGAATTGTCCGGTCTGCGGATTGGCTGCAAGGATGTATTGCGCGCCGGGAGTGAGTTCCCTCCACCGATTCATTGCCGGAAGGCAGGTGATGAAATCTCCCAGTGCACCTGCATGGAAAACAAAACTGAGGTTTTCTTTGCTCATGATCCCTTACCAGAGCCGTTGATCTCAGAAATTAATAAGCCGCTGCCGCGCTGTGCTGAGGTCTACTGAGGAGTATTTTTTTTCGATCTCATCCAGCCGCTTCCCGATGAATTCCTTCAGTTCCCCTCTGTCTTCACCCGTGGTATTTTTTAAAGAATGGCTGAACGACTTCCGGACCGCTTCGTAATCTTTAATGAAAAGGGCTGACTCCCTGTTCAGGCATGAGTGGGTGAACCGGTCGCAGATATATTGCACCGCGGTTTCTGAGGGGTGCGCCATGTCAGGTGCGTAGAAACGGTAATCCCTCAGTTCGTCCAGCAGTATCTCGTAGCTGGGAAAGTAGAATATGGAACCGAAATTACCCTGCAACTCGTCCAGTGCGCAGATGAGGCGTGATTTACTTACGCTGTTTTCGTGAGGGTTGTCCCTCAGGTGGCGTATCGGGCTTACGGTGGCGATTATCCTGAGTGATGGTCGTATCTGCAGAAACTTGTCGATTGCACTGCTCAGTGCATGCTTTATATCTGGTACTGAAGCCGGTTCCCGCTTGAAGTTGCTGCCGGGCAGTTTGTGGCAGTTGGAGACTGTTCTTCCCGTGTCTCTTTTTCTGTAGACGTATGCTGTTCCCAGGGTGATGACCAGGACATCACAAGCTTTTGATTGTTCATGGGCTGAAGAAAGATGCCTGTTGATGTTGCTTAGGGTGGAGTATTTATCAGGCATGCTGAATCGGGAATGGTGATCGAAGCTTCTCCACAATCCGTTATGGAAAAAAAGATCTTCTTCTTTGTACTCTTCACCCTCAATAATCCTTTGGACGGCACTGGAAAGTGAGAGGGGATTGTAGAGTGTTCCGGTAGGGTTGATGTTGACATTGAAAAGATTGTCTTTTAAGAATGATCCGATGTTTTCGGCAAAACATGAGCCGAGCATGAGAATGGAGTCGGAGTGGGAAAGAGGCCGGGGCATTTCGGGACAGGGGACCACTGTTCTGAAAACTTCCATTTTATGTTGCCTCTATGATGTGCCTAAGGCTGATGCGCTCTTCGGGATTCTTCTGGGTGCAGATGCAGAACGCAAGGTTGAGTCTCATGAGGTTGCCGGTGACAATGTCGGTATCCAGTATGCAATCCCCGGGTAATTCAGGTATTGAAAATGTTTTGAAGTTATCGGGGCAGCTTGGGAGTGGCAGACTGGATTCCCGGGAATTCAGAACCAGACCATGAGTTCTGCAGATAAGCGGCCTCGCTTCGTAAATGCTGCAGGAGTGTTCGAGGAGAAAGGGGCAACGGTTCTCATTTGGGTAAATATTGTTTACTTTGAGGGAAAGGGATTGGAGATGGGTGCGAATAAGGTGTGCTTCCAGCTGGTTGACACTCTGAAGCTCGCAGCAGGCGCTGCAGCCTTTTCTGCAGCAAATTTCTTCAGGGAAACTCTGTTTCACCTTGTTCCATACCAGATCACAGTAACCGCAGAGTTTACGGTAGCCGTGAACGATCTTCTGCAGGTCTTGGTTTACGGTTTGGTCGGTCATCCGCTCAGTCAAGTCCCATGGTGATTTTTCCATCCATGATCACCAGCCCTTTGAAGAAGTCTCCCGCGGTTCCGGCTGATTTGAACGGCCGGGGACCCTTGCCTCCGCCGATATAGAATCCCGTGCTGTAAATGGGACTGCCTGCCTGGGCTTCCGCGGCATCCACATGAACAGCCAGCATGTCCAGACGGCAGTTTTTCCAGTAGGGCGGTGCATTGCGTTCGCCTCCGGGAAGGTAGTAAAGCCCTTTGCTGCGTCCCCACAAGAACTGAAACAGAAGATGGTTGTCTATACTGGCCCAGAAAGAGGGACAGCTTACTTCGCGGTACTTGCGTTGATAGGAACTGAATGTTTCCCGAAGGGAACCGCTCGAGAAGTCAAGGCTTTTGCCGGTCCAGTAATCATTAACAAGATATACCGGCGAAAGGTACTGTTCATGAACTTCCAGAGGAACATCGGCGGTGATTTCATCGAGGACGACAAGCCCCTCTTCTCCCCAGGTAAGAACACGCAGATCTCTGTGCAGGACCTGCCTGCCGCTTGCTCCATAATAGACAATGCGGCCGGAGGTGTCGAACCCGTCCCGGTGGAGCCGGTCGTGGTGATACAGCACTTCCCAGTTCTTTATGTGATCGCTCACCGCGGGTATTCCCAGAAGTGCCGCCTTGAAAGGGGCAACAAGCTCCGGTTGAGTATGAACGCTGAGTCCTATCATGGGGTGGCTGCCCAGCGCCTTCCAGGCCATGCTCCGGGTCGCCCTCACGTTTCTTCGGTAGCAGATTTCTATGTATGGGTAGATGTGCCTGGTGTCAAGCGAATTTTCGATCTGCCCCGCGGAAAAGAACCGCTGCTCCTTGGAGAAGGGCAGACAGGCAAGCAGCGCCAGTTCGAGTCCTACCTGACTCTGGAACAGCAGCTCCCATCCCTCCATCTTCTGCTCAAAGCCGTACACCCAAAAGTCCTGGTCCTCCTGATCGGCAACCAGAACAGAATCCATCCAGGACAGAAGCTTGCCTGTCAGCTGAAGTGCTCTGGGATCGTTATGCCACAGCCCCCACGCCAGGGCAAGCGGCCGGGGTACGAACATGGGAGTATCATGGCCGCCGGGGGCGAAGATCATCCCGGTAGGCAGACAGAAACGGATAAGGATGTCGAAAGTGCGCTGGTTGTTCTTGCGCATCAGAAAAGAGGGGTGCTCCCGGCCCTGCAGAGCATAAGCCGCCACCGCCATAATGATCCACATACCGTAGGAGAGGACTTCCGGGTGGAAAAACCCGTGGTTTTCGGCGGTGAGGTCGGGGAAAAGGTTCCGGGTAGTGACTGTTTTGGCAATGGAGCTTCCGAAAAATTCCGAATGATCGGCCCGGTCCTGATTGCAGGAGGCGATATTCACGGACCAGACCTGCAGAGACCTCTGCCAGTTTTCGCTTTCCGGATGATTGGGGCAGAGATTTATGGCCCAGGCAAGAACCATCGCATCCTGGGCGTTCTCCTCGACCTTGGTATCCACCTCACAGCCGTTGGGGGGCAGCACATCCGTGAAACGGTTCGCTTCATGGGCAATGATCTCCCGTATTCGTTTCTGGGATCTTTTGTCCAGCACATCAGCGCCGAAAACGGATACCACCCCCAGAAGTGAGGCCCAGAGACTGCTTCTCCAGTTCTCCCCCCAGCGCTTCCTTTCAAGAAATGTCTCTACGTCCGTATCTCCCGTAAGGTGAGTGTCGCAGGCCCAGCGCACCCCCTTTTTCAGCATCCCAATCATGCTCTCTCTGCTGATGGTGCCGGTGGTAAGATCTGTTTTCTTCAGGTACAGAAAGCTGCTGAGAATGCACAGTATGTTGATATGGGGGCGCAGAACATACTCGATCACCGGTGATGAGGATCCCACGGAGCGCATGTTGAAGCTCTTGGGGTCAACGGAACCGAATATACCCGTCTCATCATCGATTTCATGCCAGGATTTGAGGTAATAGGGGAGGCTTCTGGACAGAAGGCGCAGAATTTTGTCCGGTTCTATTCTTTCGGTAAATGCAAGCATTTCCAAGTCCGATTCTTATGGTTTCAGTGGACGCTCCATAGGGTAGATCACGATGGCGTTTTCCTCATCGGCGTCTCTGCACTTTTTGGCAAACTCCCGGGCGGTGTTGGAATCGTACAGAACCAGAAAATCGTCGCCAAAGAACCTGGGAAGACGGTCACCTTTGAGCCAATCGATATTCTCATTCACCCTGTCTCTCAGGAAGGACTGTCTGGTTCCGGAATACCCGATGCCGAGATACGCCATAGCTTCAATTCCGTTTTTTGAGTTGATGGGAATTATACGTGGAGCAATCCGTGTACCTAAAACTAATAAATTACAGGGGATAATCCAAAGGGCATGTTTGGGGTCTGTTTTCGATAATCATTGTACTTGTGATTCTGTAATGATTATTTTATCTAAAACGGGGCTGTAGCTCAGTTGGGAGAGCGCGACGTTCGCAATGTCGAGGCCAGGGGTTCGATCCCCCTCAGCTCCATTTCACTTCTTTCTCCTCATCCATAACCACCGTTTTCCCCTCAAACATCAGTTTCTCCCCCCAAGACCCCCTTTTTCATCTGAATTACTTGAAAGATACTGGGGGAGAGCAGTAATTTTCTCCTATTAGAAGAGTCTGTGGGGGATGACCGTTTCAGTTCCCAAAGACCTCAAAAGACCATTTCCAGGGAAAATTTGTGAAAAGAATTCTTTGTTTGATACTGCTCTGTGCCTCCGTAGCTCACCCGCTTGAACGTCTGATAAACCACTGCTCGCCTATGACCGTGAATGGGTTCGTCGTTGCCGGTGACACCTTGTGGGCGGCTTCCGGCGGAGGGCTGGTGAGCCATGATCTGAAAAACGGCAGCTCAAAGCTCCTTTCCAGCGCCAAAATGTTTCCCGACCCGAATCTGACCTCGATCTGCAGAGATCCGGATGGAAATTTATGGATGACCTCAGACAGAGGGTATCTTTACAAAAGAACTCAGGATGGGCGGTTTGCGGTCTATTCAACCTACCACACCTCCGCATGGCGCCTCACGTCTGTTCTGTTTCACGACGGCATGGTGATTGTGGGGGCGAATAAGGGGGTCAGTCTTTTTGATCCTGAAAAAAAAGTGGCCCTGAGAAATGGTGTGAACATTGCCGATTTCACTAATCCCCGGGTAAACCGGATACTTGTTTTTGAAGACACCCTCTTTCTGGCTTGTGAGGAGGGTGTGGCATATCTTGACAGCCTGGATGACGATCCGCTGAAAAAAAGGAATTTCTACTATGCGGGGATCTGGAAGACCAGGCCTGATTCTGCAGTTGTGAAGGATTTGGTCGTCAGTGCCGGATCAGTTCTGCCCCAGCCGTCTCCTTCAGTGGTGTTTCAGGGCAGACTTCTCACATCCCGGAACGGCAATATCCTCTCTGAGGGGGAAGTGCAGGCCTATGTGGCACCCAGCGGCAACATTACCTCTTTGTACAATGAGAACGACGAACGTCTGTGGATCGGAACGGATGAGACCTACTACTTCTCCTATGATGGGGAAAGGGAGCCGGTCGAGTATGGAATAGAAGGTATCCCACTAAAGCAGGGGACAAAAATTCTGGCCGCCAGCACCGGGGATGTGTGGGTAGTGCCGGCGGTTCCCAGAACAGGTGCCTCGTGGCATCATGGTGTTGCCCGGTATGATGGGAACCGCTGGAGTCTGTACAGTAATTCGACTCTCGGTCCGGCATTCGGGTGGATAGGCGAGGGAGATGCCTTTGGGATTTCAGAGGGCGACAACGGGTCGGTATGGGTAGGTACCTATGGTGGAAATGTCAAGCATATCGATCCATTCCAAAACAGTGTGGGTCAGCTGGTCGTGAGAGACTATTCCAGCTTCAGGTATACCGAATCGGGGGAAGGTGACATTCCCTGGGGTAAGGTTGATGCTCTGGCGCGGGATTCGAGCAAGTTTCTCTGGATGACTGTCTGGGAATCACCAAATGTGGGGAGTGTGGTCTGTTATGATCCCCGATACAAACCGGTGAGCAGTGAGACCGATCCGGTCAAGGCCCATTTCAGGAGATTCTTTCCGGCATCTTCCATCGCCGACAACAAGGCCGCGTTGCACGTCGATAAAAACAACAGAATATATTTGTATAACGGAAATAACCGGCTGGTTATATTCAGGCATAACGGGAATCCGCTGGCGGACGGAATAGAAACCGTCTATGAATCGCAGAACATCGGACTGGTCACCGGGATGGAAACCGGAGAGGACGGAGCCACCTATATCACCACATCCAAAGGACTTTACAGAATCGGCAGAAACGAAACTAAGCTCAGTGTTGTCGATTCCGAACTGTCCGCTGCCAGCTGTCTTGCCGTGCAGGGAAGCATTCTCTGGATGGGTACTTCTACAAACGGTATGCTCCGGTATGACATTTTGACCGGAGAGCAAACGAGCTACGATGAGGGGAACGGAATGCTGTCAAACAACATCCTTTCTCTCTCCTACAATGAAAAGGACGGGGAACTCTGGATTCTGACCGACGTGGGGGTTACCCAGATGGATGTAGGTGCAGCCAGTACCATAAGCAGGAGTGAAAACATGAAAGTGTACCCAAATCCCTTTTCGATGAGCAGAAAAAATCAGGGAACGTCATCGGTCACTTTCGCCAGACTTGCTCCCCGTTCCACCGTTTCAGTCTATTCTTTTGACGGGAGTCTCGTGTCCAAAGTGGATTCCCGTTATGTTTCTGATTACGAATGGAGAGCGGAATGGACTCCCGATACCAGACTTTCACCAGGAACCTATTTCGTAGTTGCAAGCCCCTCCGGGAAAAAAACCAAGCTTATGCTGTTACCCTGAAACTGCAGCGCTGTTTCCGAAGTGACGTTCAGGACAGTTGCGCAGGTTTTGTCCTGAATTGGTGAATTCAGCAGATCGATATTATTTTTTTATAGTAGCGAACGACCTCAAAACATACAAGAATCTGGAACCGACATGTCCCTTTCCCATGTAAGAAACATCGACATTTCCCGAATAGAAGACCGCCGCGGCAACCTTGCTTTTCTGCAAAACAGCGAACTTCCTTTCAAAATCCAAAGAGTGTACTATCTTTACGATGTGCCCGGGGGGGCAAAGCGGGGAGGGCATGCACACAAGGAATGCGAAGCTGTGCTGATCGCACTTAACGGAAGTTTTGATGTGATTCTCGATGATTCATTCGGTAAGAAAACGTATCATCTCAACCGCGCGTACACGGGGCTTTATCTGCCGACCATGATCTGGCGGGAGCTGGAAAACTTCAGCAGCGGCTCGGTTTGCCTGGTCCTCGCATCTACTCTGTTCGAGGAGAGCGAATACATACGCGATTACGATGAATTCGTCCGGGTCGCAAGGAGTCTAAGCTGATGTGTTCATGCCATTCCCCAAAGGTTTTTGAATGGGAAGTAAAGCGGGAGGTGAGGTGCTGGTTCCCTTTTTAGACTGGTCATCCCATCATGCTGAATTCAGAGAGAAATGGCTGGAAGATGTCCGGAGGATCTACGATTCCGGGGTGTTTCTCAGGGGACCTCATGTTGCCGAATTTGAAAGACGCTTCGCCGCCTACTGCTCATCAGCCCCAAAAAAACTTTTTGCCACTGCTGTCGCAAACGGGTTGGATGCTCTGTTTCTGAGCCTGAAGGCTTTGGAATTCAGACCGGGATCGGAGATACTCATTCCGGGAAATACATTCATAGCTACAGCTCTGGCTGTTAAAAATGCAGGGTACAACCCGGTGCTTGTACCACCCGATGTCAATACCTACAACATGGATCCAAACCGGCTGGATGATTTCCTTTCAGAGCGAACGTGCGCAGTGATACCGGTTCACCTTTACGGGCGGATCTGCAGTATGCCCCAAATCGCTGCCTGGGCACAGAAGAGCAACGTTGCTGTGATCGAAGATGCCGCTCAGGCGCACGGGGCACGTCTGAACGGACAAATGGCAGGAAGTTTCGGCCTGGCCGCGGCTTTCAGTTTTTATCCCGGGAAGAATCTGGGCGCACTGGGCGATGCCGGAGCGGTGCTGACCGCTGATGCCGCTTTTGGGGAAAAGATCAGGCGCCTGGGCAATTACGGCAGTGAAAAGAAGTATGAGCACGAACTTCAGGGCCAGAATTCGAGAATGGATGAAATCCAGGCCGCCTTTCTTGTCCATAAGCTTGCTCTGCTCCAAAAGCAGCTTGAGCACCGCCGCTGGATAGCCCGGGTGTACTCTGAACAACTGCCGGATGAACTGCGACTGCCCCCACGGGATGATGACCAGTACAGCTCCGCGTGGCACCTTTACGTGGTTCGCCACCCCCAACGGGACAGATTGCTTGACTTTTTGGACTCAAGAGGTGTCCGGTGTTCCATTCATTATCCCAGAAGTATCGATCTCCACCAAACATTTGAAAACTGCAACCTGAACAGATGTCCGGTCAGCCGCCAATTGTCCCGGGAAGTTCTGAGTCTGCCCATAGGGCCGCACATCGAGGCTCCTCAGTTGGAGTACATCGTCAAGCAGGTGAGGGCTTTCTTTGGAAAATAAGAATGCGCAACGATCCTGGCGTACTTCGGGAGGAATGGCTCTTGCCCTTACCTCCACACGTACTCTGTTCGCCCTCATCACCCAGAAAGTGATCACCGTGTGGCTCGGTCCTGCCGGACTGGGTCAACTCGGTCAGTTTCACTCTTTGTGGCTTGTGCTTCAGTCTCTGGCCGGAGGTGGGGGACAGGACGGATTGATCAAGCTTACAGCCGAAAGCAACGAGCATTCGAAAAAACGGGTGAATCATACCCTGGTCGCTTTTTCAATTTTCACCCTCGTTTCCAGTGCAGTTCTGGGACTGGTTCTGTTCATTTTCACTCCTTATGTCGTACGTCTGTTCGACTTTCCCCCGGAGTGGAGCCCGGTTCTGAAAGTAAGTGCTCTGCTGATGCTTTTCTGCGGACCGTGGTTGTGTCTGCAGTCCTATTTCACAGGACTGGGCCGCTGGAGTTCTCTGGTGATTGTCCAGGGGATCGCAGCAGTGACTCCTGTTGCAACTCTGTTCATCCTGCGCTTCAATTCTCTTGACATCGGCCTTTTCAGTCCACTCGCGTTCAGCCTTCCACCCCTGATTTCTGTTCTGGGATTGTCTCTTCTTCAGGTACGCAGACTCCACCTGCTGGTCACTCCGTTTTTCAATGACCTCAGATTTGTACTGAAGACCTTCTGGCCCAATTACAAACGGCTTACACTGCTGGTCTTACCCGCCTTGCTGTGTGGACCGCTGTCACTGATTCTCGTTCGCCACATTCTTGTCCAGAAAGCCGGCTGGGAGCTCACCGGCCAGTTTCAGGCTCTGGTGCGCTTTTTCGATCTGCCGGTAACGCTGTTTGTGACGTTTCTCAGCTTTTACTACGTGCCTGCTTTAGGAAAACTGAAGGGGAAAGGACATGAAGACTGGAGCGCGTATACAAAACGTGTTTTTATCCTGTTAGTTCTGTTTTCTCTTTCCATTCTGGGATTAATTCCGGGTAAAAATCAGATTTTCTCCCTTCTGTTTTCTGATGAAATCAGTATTAGCTCGCTGTGGTTTGTCGGTTTTGCAGTTAACACGTTTCTTAAACTGTGGGCCTGGATATTCGGTCTTCAGCTGCTGGCCTTTGAGGCCTGGAAGCCTTACTGGGTCTGTGAATCTCTTGGTGCTGTCATCTGGGTGGCGCTCTCCGTGGTGGCGATACCCCAATACGGAGTTGCGGGGATCATAGGGGCTCAGACCATAGAATTGACATTCACATTGTGTGCTCTGTACGTATCCTCGTTACATATCAAGAGGAAGGTGTTCCGGGGTGAAACTTAGCGTTTTGGTGCAGTGCTATAATCATGAACCCTATCTGGAGGAAGCTGTCAGGAGCGTCTATGCTCAGGATCTGACCGGTACTGAAGTGATAGTCGTGGATGACGGCAGCTCAGACAACTCCGCGGAGCTGCTTAAGCGACTGCATGAGGAACTGGGATTCGAACTGATACTTCAGCAGAACAGAGGATTCATACCTACTCTAAATGAACTGCTGCAAAAGGCCAGGGGGGAGTACCTCTGTTTGTTGGCCGGAGATGATTTCTATCCGGAGGGCAAATTTTCCCAGCAGGTGGAGTACCTCGATTCGCATCCGGAATGCAGTGTGCTTCTGGGAAATTCTCTGGTGGTCGGTTCCGATTCAAAAGTGCTCCGGAAGCAGAATCAGCTTTTCGTAATTGAAAACGACCGTGAGCTTTCTTTCGAAGAAGTATTCCTGGGGCACAGAAGAGTGGGGGGCGCCTCGTCGATGTTCAGAAAGAGTGCACTGCAGGAAATTAACGCATTTCCACCGGATGTGCTGGTTGAAGACCTGTGGGCCTGGCTCAAACTGCTGAGCGGCGGCCATCGCATAGTGTGGCTTAACAGGAACTGGGCATACTACAGACTTCACGATTCCAACATCAACCAGCGTTCCCTGTTGATGCAGGAGAAAATCCTCGAAATCCTTGGGGAATACCGGGACCATCCGCTCTTTGAACGGGCGATGCGATTCTGGAAATCAGCCTTTTTCTCCCAACTTGCCATCAATGATAAAAGGTGGGCGCTGAACCATTTTTTTCACTACTTCAGTCTGCATCCTCATTTCCTGATCGGGTGCCTGAAATTGATATTTCCTGCAAAGCTGTTCAGAAAACTGAGAAAGCAGTGGTGAATGATGTCGGCCGATAAAGAAACTGCTTGTCAAAAGAAGGTAAGCGTTGTGATGACGAGTTACAACGGGGCCCGGTTTATTTCTGAGCAGATACAGAGCATTCTGCCGCAGCTGGGGGAAAGTGATGAACTGATCATTTCTGATGATTGTTCCACTGATGACACTGTTGCCTTGATCCGCTCGTTCAATGATTCCAGGATCAGATTGTTTCAGAACAGTGTCAATGTGGGATTAGGAAGAAACATCGCTCAGTGTATGAACAGGGCCAATGGCGAACTGATATTCTTCTGTGACCAGGATGACATCTGGGAGCCGGACAAAGTTGAAAAGTGCAGCTCAGCCCTCATGTCTTATGATCTGGTGATCCATAACGGGATATTCATGGATAAGAGAGGGCAACAGCAGAACCGTACCATATTCCAGTACAGATATCCTGTTTTGAATTACTGGAAGAACCTGATCAGGAACAGCTGCGTCGGAGCGTGCATGGCGCTCAGGAGGGATCTTTTAAAGATGCTGCTGCCCATACCTGAAGATATCCCCATGCACGATTGGTACATATTTCTCTGTGCTCTCAGAATGAAAAAGAGAATAAAGGTAGTCGGGGACAAGCTGATTCTTTACAGAAGACATGGCGGCAATTCATCTCCGACCGGAAACGGAAAAAGCCCCCACTCTTTGCCTGAAATGCTCTCCTGGCGGTGGAAACTGCTGCTGAAGACACTGCCTTACAGAGCAGAAAAATGAGAGGTCGCCCTTGTTCTGAGTTCAGAATTTCTTAAGGAGTGTGGGCTTTCCGGAAGCAAAGGAAACTTCTCCACCGGGATTCCCGAAGGCGCCTGCACTGTCCAGATAAGAATAGGCCCGCTCAAGTTCCGAGTGTGGTATGGATTCCTGCGTGTCCACATAGCTTGAAAAAAGGTCACCTACATCCGCACCATATTTTTTGAAAAGATCAACATAGTCCTGACGATAAAATGCCGATCCGTCAAACTTCATACAAAGCTCAGCCACCAGATCGTCAAGAATGATTCTGTTGTCGGTTGCGCGTCTGATCCGCTCATCCATGAGCATCGAAACCCACATCCCCTTTGTGTATATCAGATCGAAAAAATCTTCCTTGAAATGGTGTGAACGGACATGGGGGTCTGAGAGTGCATGGGAGAACTTGGGATCGGAGAAATCCTTCTCGCCAAGCAGCATGGAATGCACGTGTTCTTTGGAAAAGTATCCCAGCCTGGCCGAGAGTGCAATGCCTAAATAGTTCGTTGTTCCCTCTTTCCACCAGGGGTCATCATAATCACCGCATCGGATTCCCACAAAATGATGAATGATTTCGTGGGCTATTACCATGTATATGATAAAGTGGTTGTCGGGAGTAGGGGTAAGCAGTGTGAATCCGTTATACCCTTCCAGTGCTCCTACAGTGCCGGTTACTGAAATGGTGAACGGGGCGTCTTGGGAGCGGATTGTGCCGAACCGAACGACTGCTTCATCGAGCAGGTGAGGAACGCGTTCCATTATTTCAGGTGTATAGGAATTGTCGTAGGATTCACCTGAAAGGTTAAGTACTACGAAATCCTGTCCGCCGCCACTGCCCCTTGCGATCTCCTGCGCCCCGGCGGTCAACTGAGTGAAAAAGAGTTCATATATGTTGCGATATGTGGAATGTGGGGGAACTCCGTGGAGGTCTACGGACGCCGGAGCGGTAACGTTCAGTTCGATATCCAGCGGCGTGCGCCACAGGCGGGCAAGATCATCCGTCAGGTACGGCACAATAAACAGATAAGAACCCATCAGAAGTGCTGAATTGTCCAGGTGCATGTGGGGAAGTATATGACTGGGCTGCGCGATGGCGGATGGGTCGAAGGTATAGCTGAAGGTAAGGGGGTATTGCGCATCGGGATGTGCGGTGAAAATCTGATTTGTTATGGGCCCAAGTTGCTCCTCTGAAAACGTTCCGTTTAGAGGGTTGCCCTTTCTGTCGGTGATATGCAGATCCGCGGCGGTGGTGGAGGAGAATGAATCGATCGGGTTGTCGAAATGATGAGCAGGCAGAATGAACCTGCCACCTGCCTGGGGTATGTTGTCTGTAGTAAATGAGATTGTAAGAGAGTCGGGATGAAGGGCGCTGAGATTGAGTGTATAGGAGAGGGTGGGATGGTCCTGGGGTTTGCTAACATCATCCCTACAAAAACCGAAAAAAGCAAAAATGAGTAGTGGTATTATTTTCAACACAAGGTATGCTCTTTTGCCCTTAAGCGGTCTTTCATTCGTTCTTTTCATATCGGGCCTGATTGATAGTTGCTGTTCCAGGTGTTCTGAAACGAAATATGAACATCTCTTTTTTGGATAATTTCGATGTCGGGAAGATACTCTACAGATCAATATAGTATTAGTCGGCGTCTGAGTGTGACCGTTAATTCCGCGGAGGATCAGTTTGGTTGTGAATGGGCTTTAATGCTGGCAATCAGAAGAGTCAGGGGATGTTTGCATCAGATTCAGAAATGTGATTGTCTTAATCGTGGCAGTTAAAATGCAGGTAGGTTTCCGCCCTGCTCATTTATTGACCATCAGGTGAACACCATCCCAATCCTGAGGCGGGTTCAGGATATAGTTTTCCGCTCTTGCGAGCATCACTCGTGAGGGATTCTTCAGTTCCGGAAACCTCTCGAGAAGCAGTGATTTTTCAAACAGTTTCTTCGCTTCGGCGAATGCCCCTCTGGCATGATGTTGGAGTCCTTTTTCGTAGATTTCGATAAGTTCCTGAATCTGATCGTCATCCGTACGGGGCTTGCCTATAAGTTGATATATGTTAGTTGATCTATTTTTTCCCACCACTCTGATACTATCGATTTTGCGCAGAAGGAAACGTTCTTTTACGTGTTTGTAGGTGTTTTCTCCGATCACGGTATAGATGCCATACTCCTTTGCTGCCCCTTCGAGCCTGGAGGCCAGATTGACTGTGTCCCCCAGCATGGTATAATTCATCCTCAGGTCACAACCCATGTTGCCTGTGACGAAATTGCCCGTGTTTATTCCTATACGCATTTTCAGATGTGCTATTTCTTTTGGAATATGGCTCTGTTTCTGCCATTTTTTTCTTAACTGCGAGAGCGTTTCCTGCATGTTGACAGCTGCCGTACACGCTTCCGCCGCATGGTTAAGTGATGGGCGGGGGGCTCCGAAAAAGGCTACAATCGCATCTCCGATGTATTTATCGAGAGTTCCCTTGTTGTCCAGAAGAGTGTGGGTCATGGCAGAAAAATATTCATTCAGATATGAGATGAGTTCGAAGGGGGTGATCTTTTCAGATAAACGGGAGAAACTTTCGATATCGCTGAAAAATGCGCTGCCGTATACTTCCTGACCTCCCAGTTCTGGCTTCACGTTATTCTGGGCCATATCCTCGATAAGCGCAGGCGAGATATATTTACCAAACGTGTTGAAAAGAAAGCGGCGGTCAGAGTCATTTTCCAGATAAATTCCAAACGAGGCGAAAACAATGAAGATCCCGCCTGCTGTCATACTTTCCAGAAAGGGAACGAATTCGTTGCTGTTATAAAACAGCTTGGACAGGTACAAGAAAGCACCCAGAATCGCAAAAGAGATAAGAAACGAGTACTTCATGGGAACAAAACGGTAAAGAAGTGCAAAGAGCAGAACCAGGAATAAAGAAACGAGAAGTGAGATCTGACGACCGTGAAAACGGATTGCGTTATCGTTGAGAATGGTTGCTGCCGTGCGGGCGTGAAGCATCACATTCGGTGAACGCATACCGCTTTCTTTGACCGAAACGGGTGTAGTGCCCAGATCTCCCAGAGACGGAGCACTGTTGCCCACGAACACGATCCGTCCTTCAAGCTGCTCTCTGCCGATGGAGGGTTTTTCACCCATTATCATTTGTATATGAGACTGGCGAACATCGCTTAAGCTGTAGAAGGGTATTTTTGATGAGAAATTGAGATATATGTGTCCCTCTTCATCTGTCCATACCCGGTGTTTTCCTATTCTGACCTGATTGGTATTCTTGTCCCACGCCACGTCGCTGTGATCCTCCGCGATGGAAGCTGCACGAAGGCCCAGTGAGGGGTAAAGCAGGGAGTCCTGTGAAAGAAAAAGAGACGTGCGGCGGTCAATACCGTCCGGAAAAGGAGATCCCAGTATGACCGATCCCAGGCTGTGGATATTTTCCAGAAGGTTTTTGTAGGGAAGAATGGTCTGATGAACGGTATAGCCCGGAACCGTTCCGTTTCCACAGGCAAAACGATGCGGAATACTCTTTGTCGCACTAGTCGGGGCACCGTGTTGAGACCGGTTCGCTACGGCTCCGAAACCGAAAACTACTTTGGGATACCACTGAACCATTCCCAGAAAAATGGAATCGCTCTTTCCGCAGGCGTCGAGGTTGTCGGAGAAGATTATGTCAAAAGCTATAACCTCGGCTCCCGCTTCGTCCAGAAATGCTATGAGGTCACCATACACATCTTTTTCAAGCGGCCAGTCGAATTCTTCGAATATCGCTTCATCTATTCCGATCACCGCTACTTTTTCATCCACGCTGTTTCCGTAGCGGCTTGTTGCCCACAAGTCCGCAAGGCGCCATTCAATAACGTTTATGGAAGGAAAGGAGTAGAGAAGCGCTGAAAGGCAGAAAGCAACAAGTGCCGCCGATCCCATCCACAATGTCATTCTTCTTTTGGCGGGAAGAGAGGAGAACGTTTGTTTGATTCTTTTGGCAAGATCGCCCTTCATGGTAAGGATCTCTTCTATTCAAACCAGTACAGCAGATTTCTTATTTTTTCCACCTGTTCCGGGTCGGCACCGCGAATGCCTCCGAACGGCATGACTGCCGGCGGATTATCCTTTGCAGGCTCGTCAGATACTTTTACCGTATGGCGCCCTTTGCGTTCGGCTTTCTTTTTGGCGCTGGCCAGCACTCTTTGCCTGATCAGTTCCTTGAGCCGTCGCACATTCACATTCCGGGCCTTCTGTGTCTCGTGCTCTCCGGCGGCCTTGGTGCCATCACTGTCATCCAGATCAACTCCCAGATATCCGGAAAGTGAAGCACTCTCCGGCATCATCCTAACAGCATGCTGCAAGGCTGCGACAAACTGCTCCACTCCGGAAGCATCAGTCGCGCTCACGTAATAACTCAGGGCCCGGTTCACAGCTATCCGCCCGGTGCGATCTTTACTGTAGATCTCATCGAAGAGCTTCTGGGCCTCTTTTTCCTTTCCGCTTATGAGAACAGCGCTGGCGTAGTTGGCTGCGATCTGAGGTGCTTTGTTTTCCTTCATGGCATTTTTGAAATAGTCGGTCGCCTTTTGGTACTCGCCGTTCTGAGCCATAAGTATGCCTATACGGTTGTATGTCTTTGCGCTTTTGTCTTGTTTCTGAAGTTCGGCTACCGCTTTTTGTATGCTCTCGGCCTTTGTCTTCTTTATGAGCTGCACCTGTTTTTCAAGTGCGGAATCGATCCCGTCGAGAACGATATCTCCGACATCCCGGGAATATGAAACCGGCGGGTACACCTTCCAGGCTTTTGAGAGGTCGATTATGGAAACCCTCTGCCCTTCTCTTATTGCCTGATGAAACTCCGAAGCGGCCAGTTGCCATGCTTTACAGAACCCTTTGCCGATAGCTGTTGCTTCAACAGGTATCCATACCATGCCGTTATGAACAACGGAAAGCGACGTGTCCGCGGAAATCGCCATACGGTTCTTCCGGTAGATACCCGTATTGAACATCACCAGCACATGGTCGTGGTAGGAAATGAAGGCGGTTTGAATTCCCACCGAGGAAAGAAGGGCAGCATACAGCACCGAAAGGTCGTCGCAGTCGCCGCTGCGCAGCTTCATGGTTTCCGCGGGGTACTGCACCATATCCAGCATAACGGAACCGGAAGGCGCAGGGTCTTTTACATACATGATACCCATTTCTGAAAGTGCTTCGAACAGGGCTGCTGCGTTGAGCAGATCTCCCATGTCGGAATCGACAGTACCCGCGGCTCTAAGTGCGCTGCGGGCCAGGCTCCGAACGGGATCGGCGTTGTAGGTGACAAATCCGCCCAGAGCATCGGGAAGACTCCAGTCCATCGCGTTTCTGCTGTGAACATTGGCTGGAGCGGTAAGGCTTCTGGTGATTTTCCTGCCGTTCTCCAGATAGGAAACCTTCACCTGACCGTTGATAGTCTTGTTTTCTGCGATTTCAAACAGTTTGTCCTGCACAAGAAGCAGCTGCAGATCCATAGATTTTTGTGCCCCGGGGCCGATTTCGTTTATTCTGGATTCGACAGGCAGCTGCATCAGCTCCGGAATGTGAATGCTTATGTGGAGGTTCTTCACAGATCTGTTGTTGCAGCGTACGTTGAGTTTCCCCAGAGAGCTGCTTTCGTAGTAACGTGCTCTGGAGGGAAAAATATCGCTGATCTCGAATCTGGTTATTTCTATGTTGGGTAGCTCTTCTTCATACTTTACAGGCTCGTTTGAGGACACGCGGCCCACTTTGATACGGTTTGCACTTAGTGCCAGAACCGAAAGACCCTGGTTTTTATCCTTGTCGAAAACTGCCCTGAGGTCCTGTACCGTTCCCGAAAGGCTCACATCATAAAGCGCGGTAGCTTCCTCCAGGTACCGCATATTCATATTCCGTACGAAGTCATGAGTCTGAAGAGATGTTTCGGTGCGTTTCAATTCTTCGCTTTCCAGTCCGGAAATGACCAGTTCCACATTGTTGTGGTTGTAGGCCTCGCTTTTCCAGAACTCGTTGAGTTCATCGATGAGTTCTTTTGCTAAAGCTTTGGCACCTGTTTCGAGACCGAACTGGGTGGCTGAGAACTCCTCCCGCGAATTCTTTTTTGTACGCCTGGTTTTGGTAACCAGGATCTGGGCATTGTCCGCCCGCACGATACGCGCATTGAGCTGGACCGGTACGGTGTAGAATTGAGTTCCGTAAACGGTTTTTGGGGATGGCTTGCCGACGCTTATCCTGCCCCGGATGATAAGGTCCGCTCCGGTGCGGAAACCCAGGCTTGCCAGATCGGAATCTCCCATGGACTTCGTCTCTTCTATAGACTGAAGTTTTTCCAGCTGCTCCTGTTCCACTATCTTGAACCCGCGTTTGAGAAGCTGTTCTTCAAGAACGTGGGTGGCAGTTTTCTCAAACATCTCCTCACCACTCACCCGTTCATCGAGCAGAACCATGATGCGGGGGCGGTTTTTTATTTCATAGAGGAGCTGCTGCGCAATCAGATCATCCTGTAGTTTACCATCCTCGACTTCCGCCTCAACGGTTACCCGTACAAGTCCCAGTTCCCTGGATGTGGAGGTAACCTTGTAGGAGCGGACGTAACCTGTGGTGCGGCTGAGAATTTT
>JBKHHW010000152.1:0-7727 GCA_046538945.1 Chitinispirillaceae bacterium
CCGCGGCCCGGAGAAGCCCCGAGCCGCAGTGGTACATTTATTTTGTAAGAAGAAGCTTTTCAGATATGACCCCACCGGCATTTTCCAACACCACAAAGTATACTCCAGCAGGATGCTTGCTGATATCAAACGTCACTTTGTGAGTTCCGACTCCCGCCACATTCTTCTTGCGGATAACCCGGCTTCTTAAATCCATTATCTTCAGGACACTGCTGTGGCTGTCGGTATCAAAAGAAATATCCAGAACCGGAGCGGACATTCTATGGTTAATAGTAAGCAGTCCATGATTCATTCTTTTGACGAAACCGATTCTTCTGATCGGCAGCTTGTCAATCGTCTTGAAATCCACATTAGTCACTGTGACAGCTTCGGAACTGAACTCACCGAAATTGAATTCGATGCGGGCGTCATCACAGAGTTCATCCTCTTTTCTGAACTGCATCGTGAAAGTCTCCATTTCCGTTGTCAATGAAATGGTGTCAGTCCTAAATTCATCGTAAGGACTTCCGTTACGTTTCACCGATACCACAATATCCCTGGGAGAATCAGCTTTAGCGTCGAAGGTAAGCTGATAATTGAAATCCTTTACCAACACGATATCGCCCTGGAAAAACTGCACGTTCCATGCCACTTCGCCAGAATCGGCAATTTCAACCCGGGCCTGATTATCCTCGGTGGTCATGGTGGCTTCCGCACCGGATGATCCATGAACATAGAAATTCCAGGATGTGTCCCCTCTTGAAAAGTCCCCGTTTGTGATAAGGGGTGCGGTAAGATCAAAAAAGTTCGCTGTTACCCGCTTAGTGGAGTTCATAACCAGTATGACGGAATCTTCTGTGCCAGAAGCAGATCCCTGCCACTGAAGAAAGAGAGCATCCTCATCCGCAATCGCCTTCAGAGTGACAGTATCCCCCTGCTGGTACTCCTCCTTCTCTGGAGAAACGACGACATCTCCCGGACCCTCCTTTTTAATGACCAGCCGCACAGGTCCATCTCCGTACTTCTCCGTATTCACATCCCGTATCCAGTCGCGGATATACTTTCCCGATTCACTCAGCTGAGTCTCCGGATCCCAGCCCCCGTTTGTCGTCGCTCCCGAAACCAGAACTGCGGAGGACTCACTCAGGTCAGCTATGGACCAGTTCGCCATGCTGATGTCATTATCAAGAGCCCAGATGATCCACTCATCACTCTCTGCTTTATATACAGTAGTGTCCTTTCTGCCGCCGTCGGCACTGGTTGTTCCCCACTCTGAAATGAACAATGCCACCCCGTTCTCAAGAGCTGTTTGGGCCCTTCTGCGCAGCACACTTCCATGAGAACCCGCATAGAAATGCAACACATAGGCGGTATTTTCGTCAGGAAGCGGATTGAGCGACGGTTCGTCCACCCGCTGACACCAGGATCTGGTCCCCACAAGTATCAGATTATCGCTGTGCTCCCGTATGACCGCGGTCACCTCCTGGGCATATTCGGAAATCTCATCCCAGGTCTGATCTGTGGGTTCGTTGAAAATTTCCCAGATGATATTTGGACAATCACTGTACTTTTCGGCCATCGCTCCGAAAAACTCCTTGGCCTCCTCGGTGAGCAGATCATGAGTATGCCAGTCCACAATCACATATATCCCGTTGTCGACGGCAGCCTGAACCACACTGTCCACCAGCTTTTCCTGATACTCGGAAAACTGTACCCAGCTCATCGAATTCTCATTGGCTGCCATAGCGACCCGGATAAGATCGATTTTCCAGTCCTCCACAAGCCAGCTCACCACATCCCGGTTGCAGTACTTCTGAGGGCCCCAGATTGTCCAGTAGTGACTCATCCCCATAAGCTGCACAGGATTACCGTGCTCGCCCACGATTTTCGAACCATCCACCTGCAGTTTTCCGTTGAGCGCCACGGGGGTGGAATCCGCCGCCGTCTGGGCGAAGGAAAACGTACACAGCAGAAACAGCGATGCCGCTGCCCAGATCAACATGTTCTTTCCGATTTTCATTGCTCCTCCTCATTTAAACGCTTTACCCAAAAACCGGATCAGTACTCATCACAGTAGTATACCATTGGTTCACTTTTCCGGTAACCCTCAACTGACTCAGTTAAGGATAAATATAGAGAAAAACGGAGGGAGCGCGGATTCAGACAAGTCACCCGAATTAAGCAAGTCTGTTAATCCATTTATTAGGCCAATGAATCATACACCCGTGCAGATTTATCTTTTATATTGATTACAGATCTATTCCCAAAACCCAAATCACAGGAGCATACATGAAAAAAGCTGCCAGCCTACTGATCATCCTCGCCTTCACCCTCTGCATTTGCGCCCAGAACAGAAGCGAACTGTGCGTGGGAAACGTCAATTACGTACGGACCAACACCATAAACGGCGGCAATTACCTCTTCCTGCGATACGGATACCAACTTCTGCCGAACTTCACATTCAAATGCGACCTGGCAACAGATGTGGTGCCGGAACATTTCGACGACCTTCTGACCTCAGCTCACCTGAGCTACAATACCAATTCAGAAACTTCTCCCTACTCTGCAGGCATCTCCCTCTTCTACATGGCCAACTTCGGTGAGGGATTCCAACCGGACCACTATGCGGGAAGCCGTATCTCCATTCTGGGGTTCACTACCGATGACAACAACGTCAGAGTGGAATTACTGCCGTTTTCTGTCATGTATGATATCACCGGCAAAACGATATTTTCTTCGTACGAATTCATTGATGTCACATTCTTGTTCTAGGAAAAGAGTGTCACAAATCGTTGAAAGACAAATCAACAGGCCTGCCCCATTCCACTGATCGCTGCAGAGGCTAACATACCGGTTCTGAAAGGATCAAATCAGTACATGCTTTCCCTATTCAAAACATTTCCCCGACTTGAGGAAAAACTGCCCCATCTGAATCTGGGGAATTTTCCCACTCCGGTAACCCATCTGGATAAGCTATCATCCAGAACCGGTAAAGACATCTATCTCAAAAGAGACGACATCAGCGGAGAAATGTACGGGGGAAATAAAATCCGCAAACTGGAATTCATCCTGGGGGAAGCGAAAGCAAGCGGAGCCGGAAGAGTGATCACGGTAGGAGGAGCCGGCTCAAACCACGCCCTCGCCACCGCAATCTACGCCTCTCAGATAGATTTCAGTACCACTCTCATGCTCTTTGATCAGCCCAATGCCGAATCCGTAAAGGACAATCTGCTGGCGGACCTGGCCACCGGAGCGGAAATGATTTTGGACCCCACATACGAATCACACTGCAAATCGCTCAGAAAAAAAGTGGAACACTACACCCGCCAGGAGGGCACCCCCCCGTTTGTGATTCCGGCGGGAGGGTCATCGGTCATGGGCACGATCGGTTTTGTCAATGCAGGTTTTGAACTGGCTGAGCAGATTAAATCAGAAAAACTTCCTGAATTCTCCACCATCTACCTGGCCCTGGGCACAATGGGAACCGCAGCGGGACTTCTGCTGGGAATGAGAGCCGCGGGCCTCAGATGCCGCCTGCACGCGGTCAGAGTAGTACCGACTGTGGTTGCAAACGAAAATTCCTTAGAGAAGCTGTTCAGATCCACAATTAAACTCCTTAGAAGAGAGGAACCGGCATTTCCGGCTGTCGATTACGACCGCAAGGACATAACATTTGACGACAGTCATTTCGGAGAGGGCTACGGGATCTTCACACCGGAATCAATGAACGCCTGCAAAACAGCCCGGGAATCCGAAAACGTATCCCTTGACGGAACCTACACCGGAAAGGCTTTCGCGGCACTGCTTGAAAGCAAGGCAGAAAGCGGGAAAAGCATTCTCTTCTGGAATACCAAAAATTCCCGTCCCCTGGAGACAGCTCCCGACTACCGCAAGCTGCCTCCCGCATTCCACCACTACTTCGAGGAGAAGATCCAGGACTGAAACTGATTTCAGTCCACCGGATACTCTGGCGGTGCATAGAAATTGAGAGTTTCCAATCTCTTTCCGCCCGCGAAAATTTCATGCACCTCACCCCTTTCGATCAGAAGCAGAACTCCGGGCTCAAGCGTAATCTCAAGCTCCTCCACCACCGCCTTTCCGTTTCCGGAAAGAACATAGAGCCACTGATCACAGTGCAGATGCATATTGTCCACACTTCCGGTGGTTTCCCCGGGTTCGAGCACCATCACCGCCGCCTGGGAACGCTCCGTTCCCGCCACTACACGAAATTCCCCCTCGGGTCTGATCCGCAGATGCCGCATTAACACACCTCCTGTCGCATGCTGGTTTGCCGGAAACTGTAGGGAGCTGCAAGGGGTGTGCCAATGGTTGGGGATGGAGGATTAACAGGATTATGCTTCGACTCCGAGGACTACGCTAAGCATGAGCGGACCAACAACGGAAAACGGGTAACGATAATTACAACATACGAAGGATTCTCACCTCACGGTCCGGAACCCCTTCCAGCTCCCGGTTGACCTTCACGCTGAGCTTTTCAAGAAGCTCCACTCCCTTGCCGGGTGCGAAAGGCCGGTTGCCGTCGGCAATGAGAACCTCGATACCCCGGGAACGGGCACTCTTGAGATAGGAGAAAAGGTTTTCTGACTGGGAACGGTTATAAAAAAGATCCGCCACCAGGATCACATCGGCTCGGGGTATCCGGGACGACTCGAGAAGATTGCAGCAGCTGAATTCCACGGAAACCCCGTTAAGATCCGCATTCATCGAAGCCAGCTCCAGCGCCAGAGGATCGATGTCGTTTGCCTGCACATGAGATGCCCCCGCCAGGGCCGATGCCACGGCGGGAATTCCGCTTCCACACCCCAGATCGAGAACCCGGCGGCCGGTTACCAAAGCCGGATTGTCCAGAACAAACCTGGCAAGCACTTCCGCCGCAGGCCACACTACAGCCCAGAATGGAACCTCTTTGGCGCAGCCGCACTCTCTTTCCCACTCTTCCCAGAAATCGAAAACTCTGGAAGCCTGGAGGACCGTGACTTCCGGACAGCTTTGAAGCGGCTGAGGTTCCAGATACTTCTTCAGAAGCTCATCTGAGGGAAAACCGGATTGCCTGCTGCCGGTCAGTTCGACCGTCTGATTCATCGTTCCTCCTACGATTCTGAGTTCAAAACTGCTTTCGGCATCCCGGGCACAAAGACAGGGTTTTGCGGTCGGTGTCTTTAAGCGAATTGGAAATATGCATCACACACTCCGGATCCGCACAGTGCACCATCCCGAAAGCATGCCCCAGTTCATGAACCGATTCCTTGAGAGCACGTTCAAAAAATAATTCCTTGTTCTCCGCACGTCCGTAAAACGATTCTTTCAATCTGGGAAGAGCGACAAAGGAAACATGCCCCTTGAGGACCGACTGACCGAATATGAAATTCAGACCATCGGAAAAGCAGTCCTCGTCCACAAGACCAAGCTTGTACTCTGAGGAATCCGGGACTGTTCTTGTGATAAAGGGAAGTATCAGATCACCGTCATACTGTTTCCTGCCCTGATCCAGAAGAGTCCCGGGAAGGGATACCATTTCGCCCGTTGCAACCTGAGCAGAATAGATTTCCGAAATCTTTCCCTCAAGCCACCCGGGCAGCTCCTCGCAAACCGGCCCAAGAGGCACCAGTAATATACGCTTTTCCATAAACCTCTGTGACTCCTGTTTCCAAATTCATGAAGAAATGAACGGACAAATCGGTTATTGCGGGAAATAAGCATCAAAATGACTGCCAGTTTCATAAAACGGTGGATTGGTTGTTGCTTGCAGAGGAGAAGAGGGACGACAGAGGCCCGGGAGGGTGAAAGACAATCGGCTCAGCCGCAGGGGACGGTTCTGCGGCAGCATACGGAGCTTGCGTGTGAACAGATTGCGGCAGAAAGTAAGGCGGGAACTGTTCGGAGAGCCAATTTCTCCCGGAGTAGCAATGGGAGATGCTCTTCTGTACAAACCGATCGCCCTGGACGCTCTGGAGATGAACAGTTTTCCCGTGGATGATGTACAGAAGGAATTCAGCAGACTCGAATACGCCCTTGCAAAAAGCAGAGATCAGCTCAACCAGATCTTCGACAGACTTCGGGAAAAGAACAGTCCTGAAATTGGTGAAATATTCAAAGTACAGATGCAGCTTCTGGATGACCAGTCGTTTCTCAATGAGCTCAAACGAATGGTCCGGGCCCAGAAGATGAACCTGGAGCATGTAATTGCCAGTCAGATGAGAGTTCTTGAAACCCGGTTCAAGTCTATCCAGGATGAGACGCTCAGGACGAAGTTTCTCGACATCCAGGATGTCTACCACCGCATTCTGCGCAATCTCCTTGAGATCGAACATGTCAGGACCAACCCCATGCAGCGGATCGACAAACCTGTCATTTTTGTTTCAGAAAAACTTCTGCCCTCCGATGTGGCGCTTCTGGATTTCACAAAAATACTGGGGATTATCATAGAAGAGGGAAGCCGCCTTTCCCATGTGGCGGTCATGTCCAAGTCTCTGGGCATTCCGGCCATAATACGCGCTCCCGGAGCAGGCACTCTGATCCGTACCGGTGATCCGGTCATTGTGGACGGCTACAACGGGAAGGTTCTGGTTTACCCCGAAGTTTCCGAGACATCCAGCTATAAAGAAAAACGGGAATATTTCCTCACAAGCAGCCGCCCCAAAAACCACCGTCAGAGCAGAGTATGCCAAACCACGGACGGCAAAAGAATTCACCTGGAAGCCAATATAGGCTCGGTAAAGGAGGCCGAGACCGCCGTGGCCTACGGGGCCGAAGGAGTGGGGCTGCTCCGCACGGAGCTCTTCTATTTGTCCGCAGCTCACCAGCCCTCTCTTGAGGAGGAACGGGATTTCTACAGAAAAATCATCGGCATCCTTAAAAGAAGACCGCTTACCATAAGGCTTCTGGACCTGGGAGCGGACAAATCGCTTCCCTTCCTTAAAACCTACGAGGAGGAGAATCCGCAGCTGGGTACCAGAGGTATCCGCTACCTTCTGCGCAATCCCGACCTCTTCTACCGTCATGTGAAGGCGATTGTGTCTGTATGCAGGCTGACCCCGGTCAAAATCGTGATTCCTTTCGTGGCCATCCTGGATGATCTGGAAAAGGCACTGGATATGATTTACCGCGCCTGCACCGAGCTGCAGATCAAAAAGGAGCACCTCAAGATCGGCATAATGGTGGAGATACCCTCCGTGGCGTTGTCACTCAGATCATTTTTCTCCAGAGTATCCTTTGTTAATTTGGGAACCAACGATCTCGCCCAGTACCTCTTCGCAGCCAGCAGAGAGGACAGCGGTCTTGAAGACTACCGTCAGATCATGCACCCGGTTATTCTCCGTCTGATCCGCAATGTGGTGTCGGCTGCAAAATTCAAAGACAAAGATGTGTCGGTCTGCGGTGAAGCGGCATCAGATCCGCTCATGGCCGCTCTTCTGGTGGGAGCGGGAGTCACTTCCTTCTCCATGCAGGCACAGTCCATACCGGTAGTGCGGGAAACCGTATCCCGCTGGTCCTTTACCGATCTGCATAAACTGGTCAGAAAAGCTCTCTCTCTGGACAACAGCAGCGAAGTGATGGAGCTTCTTGCCGAAGCCGCCGAGCATATACGGAAGTAGCGTTTACCGGTTTACCGGTTTACCGTTCACCGTTTACCGTTCACCGTTTACCGTTCACCGTTCACCGTTTACCGTTCACCGTTTACCGTTCACCGTTTACCGTTCACCGTTTACCGTTTTCCGTTCACCGTT
>JBKHHW010000153.1:0-7702 GCA_046538945.1 Chitinispirillaceae bacterium
GCAGCGGAAAAAAGCATATTTTTGCAGGCATACACTATTCCCCCGCACGGGGGAATGGTGAATGTGTGGGCATACACGGTTCCCCCGCTTCAATTTTGGCAGTGAATCACCTCAAAACAGATGATAACGGACCCGAAGCCACCCCGCCTCCTCCTCCACGAATTAATCCCGCGTGAACTATATTTCCAAAAGTATGGAAAAAAACACCTTCCAGTCCCGCGGCCGCGACCTGCTCTCGGAAAAACCGATCTCTGCGTTTGAATCAGGGTGGGCAAAATATCTTCTGCACAAGCGTAACGAGGCAGTCGCAAACCTGCTCTCCTCCGACAGGGCTCTCTTCTATCTCCAGATCACCTACCGCATCCTCCTCTTCCGGCGCGACCACGAACCGGAGCCCATGCACGAAGACCTCTTCAGGGCAGTAAAAGAGGCACAGGAATCTCTAAGCGGTTCCTCTTATGAAACCGAGCATTTCAATTCAGATTTAAAACAGCTCAGGGAGTGGAATCTGGTTGCCGAGCGGCTCGAAAAAGAGCGGATCAGAGGATACAAGGATACCCGCAGGACCAAGTACCGCTACGGGCTCACAACCGAAACGATCTCTTTTCTGCAGTGGCTCGAGGATAAGCTCTGGGAGGATATCGAGGAGCGGGGTGCAGACGCTCGTGACCTGCTTGAGGAGGCCGCGGGTACGATTCGTGAACTGGTCCGTTTTCTGCGAACCTTCGCCAGCCGTGCGCCCGATGAAAATGAATCCCGCAGAATCCTCTTTCAGATCTACAAGCTTCAGCAGATCTCCCACGATACGGGGGCATCCCTTTCTGAATTCAACGCAAGGCTCATGGGATTTCTGGTGTGCGATTACGATTTTGGCGAATTGAAAGATCTCCTCAGCTCGCTCCATACCTATGTGGAAAAATACATGGAAAGAATCGGACAGCTTCGAAAAGAGCTGCTTCCCCATATCCACAAACTCACCTCCAGCCGTTCACAGGAGCGGATTCAGCAGGCGTTCGAGGTGATGCAGGCGGAAAAACGTGCGGCCCCCCGGCAGTTGCGCTCTCCTGGCGAATCGGCCAACCCGGAACGTATCCCCAAACAGCTCCTTGCCTTCTACATCGAACAGGGAGCCCTGGATGCGCTCTGCCACCGCATTCACGAAAGTGCACTCAGGGTATGGCGCCGGATGGCAACTCATCTTAAAGAGATGGAGCGCCGGAGCAGCCGCATCGAGGATCTCAGGGACCGCATACAGGAGCTTTCGAAGCATGATGAGGAGTACGTGCCTGAAGCCTGGCTCAAGCGTCTTCTGTCCTGGGGTGCTATGCACGGGGATATGCATTACTGGGATGAGCGGGAAAAAGCGGATCCTCCCAGGCTTCGTGCTCTGTCATGGAAACGGCGCCCGAGCCCCAAAACATTTCTCTCTGCCAAGCAGCCCGGAGAAGGTATTGTCAGGAGTCTGGAGCAGGCCAGACTGGATGCTCTGGCGGACTGGATAAAAGAGAACCTGCCTTCAGACGCAAACGGTTCAGCAATGATCAGCAGTTGCAATCCCAGGGGTGTTGACAATTTGGCAAAAGTGATTGAAATTGCGAAAACTGGAATTCTGGGGAGCGGAAAGAAGCTTCGCTCCGTGGGCTATGAAATAGAAATGTGTGATGACGAGGTCACCCTCGGTGATGACATAGTCAAGCTCAGCTGTAAAGACATGAACATAAAAAGGTGCGGAGACAAACCTGATGAGTGAAAACGCGGAAATCTGGGGTCCACTTCTGGGACGCAACACCGAAAGAGTCCGAACGGTGCTCAACCTGCTTACAGAAAGCCCTTATTTTTACAGAGAAGATGACGAAACCGCCTTCAATTTCCTCAGGCGGCATCGCCAGGAATTCGCACGGTTCTTCGAGCAGTTCTTCGGGTGGACACTTATCGTGGATTCCAAGTGCGGCCGCGTTTACAAAGAACGCTGGTACAACGGTTCAGTAACCGAATCCAACCGTGACTTTTTCAACTTTACCAGACGCGACGAGTGCATCGCCTTCATGATGATTCTGGAATACTTCGAGCACCAGCTTCATGAAAACGATATGACGGTCGAAGACCGCGAAAACCTGCGCTTCCGGTTTGGTGATCTTCTCGAGTTCTGCTCCAGACGCTTTAGCGAAATCATGGATGGCCAAACCTCCCGATACACCCCCGAGCATATCAGAGCAAAAATACTGAGGCAGGTGTTTCCGATTCTCGAACGGTACCGATTCGTTAGAAAGATCCCGCCTCCTGCCGGTGAGGTCATTGACGAAGAGCACACGATCTATGAAGCTCTTCCCGCCATACACCACTACAACTCAAGCTACCTTCACAGAAATTTCGACGAGATCCGCTCCATTCTTCAGGGAGAGCGCGTTGCGGTTGATCCCTCAGACGAAGAGGAACAGGATGAAGGGGAAGAGGCACTATGAACGGAGCTGATACTTCCAGATTACTGAAGATACGCAGGATACGACTGGTCAATTTTCATAATTTTCAGAATGAAACAATAGAGATCAGAGACAACGGGCACCTCTTTCTTCTTGGAGATAACGGTTCGGGAAAGACCACCATACTCGATGCGGTCCAGTATGTGCTTACCGCGGGCAACAAAATGGAATTCAACTCCGCGGCCAGAATGGCCGGGAGCAGAGGTGAGGGTCGGCGGATACAGGGAATAGTGATGCGCTACAATGTGGAAACCGGCCCCATGAACCCTCAGGGAGGTGTTGCCTATGCCGCCGCGGAGCTTGCGGATGACAAAGGCAGCCTGCTTACCATCGGTATAGGAATCAGCGCATATTCCATGGAGGAGCGGATCCAGCGCTGGGGGATCATTGTGCCTCAGGCTCTGGAGGAAGTGCCGTGGACAGTCGAGGATGAGGGCAAAATCCGCGCGACTTCCCAGAAAGAGATGCGCGAGGCACTTTCGAAAGGAGGGTTCTACTCCATAGGCGCATACGAAAAGGAACTGGCCAGACGCCTTTTCGATACGTACGAAATATATACCGAAATGTGCACATTTCTCTCCATGGGTAAAGCCTACCGGGAGATTGCCGCATCCGCCGCCGATTACCATGAACTTTTCAAAACTCTTCTTCCGGAACCCAAAACAGACCTTTTCGAAAGAGTCATCGAAACGCTCAAGACACTCGATGAAGCGACACTCCTTCTCGAAGAGATGAAAAAGAAGCAAGAGTATCTTAAAGAGCTCAGTTCTAAAGTCAAATCGATTTTCGAAACGCGGGAAAGCATAGCGCGCTACAATTGGCTTTTGGTCCATTTTGACATCGAGTCCTCCGCGCTCAGAATCGATTCCCTCAACGGGGATCTGGAAAAGACAATTTCTCAAACGGTGCAGCTCAAGAGGAAAATCGCTCAGATCGATCAAAAACAGCTCGATTGCTGCCGGCAGCTGGATGACCTTCGCAGCAAGGACGGGGCAAGCCTTTTACGGGAGCAGAAAAACGTCAGGGAGGACCTGGCAATCAGGGAGAACGCTCTTGCTGCACAGGTATCAAAAGTGGAGCAGCACAATCGGGAACGTATTGAAGCTGATTCTGAAGTAAAGAGATTGCAGGACAGTCTGGAGAAAACGGTGCAACTCCTAAACCGGCTGCTTGACATTAGGAATTTCGACAACACCTCCCCGTTAAAGGAGAAACTGGCTGAATTCCGCTTAAGCACAAGCTTTCGCGAGTCTCTTGAGGATCTGCCGATTATTCCTCTGTCGAAGGAAATCGAATCCAGACTGGTTGATGCTCTCCGCGGGGAGGATAAGTGCAAAACGGACCGCAACTCAGTACTTCTGAAAATCAGGGATCTTGAAAATCAGATTGACACCCTTGAAACAGACGAGGATATCAAGCCTGATCTCGAAGGTTGGAATGAGTCCTGCGGGGCTTTGAACGAAACAGGTGTGGATTACATCCCCCTTTATGAAACACTGGAGTGGAATACATCTCTGTCCGATGAGGACAGGAAAGTCGTGGAAGAATTCATCGGTACCGATATTCTTTTCACTCTCCTTGTCAGTCCAGATAATTTTGATTGTGCCCGCAAGAGAGTATTTGCCGACTGGCCGGGAATCAGAATAGCGGCCCTTGAAAACACAGACAGTGCTCTCCCGTACTGGATGTCTGTTGCCTTCGACATAAACAGGTCACACCCGGGAGGCCTTTCGGTGCTACTGGGTGAGATGTCAGGACACAGGAGCCCGGAAGTAAAGTCAATGGATGATGTGCGGGTCCTCAGTTTCCGCTCCCACGAACGTCGCCTTTTCTGTTCGCCTTCGCAGTGGATCGGACAGGAGGAAAGAACCCGGGCATTAAAAACGAGAATCGCCCTTCTTAAGAAAGAGATAAGGGAAAAGAAAGCAGAACTTTCCAAACTCGAAAAGAATCTTGAATCCCTTACTGCTCTGGTATCGGCCATCACTACCTTCAGAGAACGGCTGCGGTCGGCTGAAAAGGATCTGAACACGGTGGTTAATTCACTTGTGGGGGCGAGGCAAAACCTGCGGCATGCTTCCGAAAGGTATGCAACGGAAATCGAGGCCACGACATCACTCGAATCGGAAGTTTCTTCCCTGAAGGAGAGACTTAAAACGATAGAGGGAATCATTCTGCGGGAAGGTCTGGAGGACCTGGAATATAAAATAGGTGAATTGACCGAAAGACAAAACAGACTCTCCTCCGATTATAACCACACTCTCCGGGAGCTCGGCGCCAGAGAGGGCGAGATGGAGAGACTGAAGTCTCAAATAGAAGCTGTAAGGGAAGCGATTTGTGAGCTTAAGAGAAAACTCGAGGCGTGCGGGGACGAGGTCATAAAAAGAGTGCGGGGGCAGGAGATTACGGATCTGCCTCATTACATACTGCGCACCCGTCAGGGGGCACAGTTTAAAAGCCGCGAAAGTGTGGAATCGGCGATCCGTGATTCCGAACGGAAAGAATCCGCTTCTTCAGCTACGCTCAAAGAAAAACTGAACGATCCCACCTTCGGGTCACTTTTCGGCTTCACTTACGATTCAGAAACGAACCGTCTTTCAGACAGAAGAGATCAGGACGTGGAAGTTCTGGCTCTCGGTCAGGAAGCCGCGATAAGGGAACAGCAGGAAGTCATAAACGAGAAGACCGATGAACTGTTCAGAAAGATTATTGTAAACGAAATGATGACATTCTTCGCAAGTCACCTCTCAAAACTCGATCAGATGGTGAAAACAATAAACCGTCACCTTTCCCGGCGTTCGTTCGGGCAGTCAATCTACAAGTTGGAACTCGAGAAGGTCGATAAGTACAAAAGTATCATCGAAGCGGTCAAGGGGTTCAATCCGTTCGACGGGAAAGCCGAAGATACTTTAAAACAGCTTATCGAGGATCATAGAGATGAAATCATGAATTCCGATGTGGAAACAGTGCCTCCGGTTCTTGATTATCGCAACTGGTACACCTACCAGCTGCGGATGGTAACCGCGGACAAGCCCGGAGTTGTCATGAACCGGCACACGAAGAGTGTCGGTTCGGGTGGAGAGCAGGCCGTTCCCAACTATCTCACCATACTGACCATCGCCCATTTCCTTTTTAACGGAAACCGCATCAGACTCCATACGCTGCTTTTTGATGAAGCGTTCTATGGAATAGACGCCGGCAGAAGAGATCAGCTCCTTGGGTTCGCCGGAGACCTGGGACTGCAGCTTCTGGTTGCTTCTCCGGATCAGGATGGCGGGCGTAAAGAGGTTCAGCAGTCCACCACCATACTGGTGGTCAAAGACAGAGAATACAGCATTCACCTTTATCCATTCCATTGGGAAAACCAGAGCGAACGGCAGCTTGGGCTCTTCGAGGAAACGAAACCGGCCACTTCGGCACAATTCGGTGAGGAAATCGGTGTCTGACAAAACTTCAGAAAATCCATACCTGGCTCATTTCAGATCCGTGCTGAAACGTTCACCCGGAGCACGGGAATGCCTTGAGCGGATATGCGCGACGATCAACAGAAAAGGAACTGTTCCCTCCACGGTGCTGATATCGACCGGGCAGAGTGCGCTGCCTTCAGAGGCACTGGATTTGTTCGGTCCGGCCCACATTTCACTTTCGGCCAGAGGGGATGTGCGGTTGTCCCTTTCCAAACTCCTTGGGGAGTTTGACAGAGAGCAAAAACAGATATGGACAGAAGCAGTTTTCAGCGCATGCGGCAGAAAACCGAATCCCGACCGCGGCGCAAAAAGCCGGATGGAACTGAACTTCGACCGCTTCCGTCTGGCGTACCCGCAGTTTGCTTCATACGTTAAATGCTCATCCAACTCCCAAATATCCAGTGCGGAAAAGCAATATTCTCTCTGGTGCAACGCGGCGCGTATCGTTCAGTTTCTGGAAACAAACAGCGAAGCGCTCACCCTGTCGGATCTGGGAGCACGGCTCTTCGGAGACAGCAAAGTGCTTCGATCGGGAACACTGATCAATACAGCCGCGGAATGGCTGGCCATGAGTTGTTCTGAAAACAAAATTAACTTAGCGGAATCAGATAACGAGCAACGTCAACGCATCAGAAAAGACGCTCTTCGGGAGCACTGTGTCGTGGATAACCTCAGCGGCATCACGGTTACTCTCTACGGGCCGCTGGAGTACAGGAAAAAAGGGATTTCCTTCAACCATGTAAAAAAAGCATGGGAATGCGGGGAAGCATCAGTACTGACTTTGGAAAACCTTCACGATATAGAGGATATGAGTATTGCTGAACCGGTGAGGGTGATAACAAGCGAAAACGAAAGTCCTTTCTGCAACCTGGTCCGGGAACGGACTGAGGGCATAGTGATATACACGCAGGGATTTCCCAACGCTGCGGTGTGCAGGCTCTATCGCCAGATATCCTCCCTTTACCCCCAATCCGCCTTTCTGCACTGGGGAGACACCGACCTGGCCGGATTGCGAATCGCCGCAATTCTTCACCGGCTGCACCCGCTTAAGCTTTGGCGCTGCGATCCGGAATCGGTTTTGAGACACAGAAGCGGCCTGATTCCGCTCACAAACAAGTCTCAGGCGCAGCAGTTCGCAATTTCCCACCCCGACTTTCCTTTTCTAAAGGAGCTTGCCATTTCTATCGAAAACGGCTGGCTGGAGCAGGAAAGCTATGTGGAATGAGATTGGAACCCTGCTTGTGACTCTTTATCCGAATCACATGTTAAGTATAGAGCCGCCTCCGATTCAGACTGGGAACTCGTGAGAAAAGCTATCAGTCTGATCTCATAACTGGAATATCAACCGATCAGCTTTAATGATTTCTGAAATTGCTCCACCACCAGCCCCCTGCAGCAGCTCTACAGGCCATCATCGAACCCATCCACACCTCCGGCAGTTGCCTGACCGGAAGGGCTCCCACCATCGCCACCCCTTGTTTCACCCCGGTCCTGCAATTATCTTATTTCTGCAGTAATATTCCATACCTAAACAGGACTGAATATCATGTTCGGAAACGCAAAGCTGTATCTTCTGCTCTTTATGTCGGGAATTTTCTTTTCACTGACCTCCCAAACATTACGCGGCAAAGTCACTGATGAAAACGGATCCGGCATAGAAGGCGCATCTGTTCAGGTAGTCAATGCGGATCTGTCCACCGCGACAGGAGAAGACGGAACGTGGAACATTTCCATACCGCTGAGCACTGAACCGGT
>JBKHHW010000034.1:0-24270 GCA_046538945.1 Chitinispirillaceae bacterium
CCGTGAGAT
Source organism: Chitinispirillaceae bacterium (assembly GCA_046538945.1). GTDB lineage: Bacteria > Fibrobacterota > Chitinivibrionia > Chitinivibrionales > Chitinispirillaceae > JAEZKC01. Next base: position 10 of record JBKHHW010000034.1, read on the forward strand.
GCCAAAACGAATTTTCCCCAGCCAGTTCCAGTCCCGTGAGGTGCCCGGGAACGATCTTTCCCGCTCTCCCACGGAGCGCGAGGCGCATAGGGAAATCCTTCTCCCGCCTCCCACAGTCGGAGTAGTGACAAGGTACCATTCGTGCCGCTACGCTTCTTTTGCTATGCCGTACCCGGCACACTTCTTTTTCGGGTGACTGTCTCTGGAGTATGCAGCCCGTACCGGTGTGGACGGGATGAGAGTATGTGGTAATATGGGACCGGTTTGTGTTGTGCCTGGGTATGATTTGTTGACTTGGGTGAGGGGTTTTGCTGACCAGGTTTGCCCGGAGTGCCCGCTCTTGAGCACAGTAACCGATTCATAGTGGAAGGCGTATCCGGCCTCGCGGAGCGGATGATCAGAAACGCTGAACAATTCTGTAATGAATACTCGCGCGATATCTATTTTCCTCCCGGGTACCTTTTTTCATAACAGTGTATTAAATATAAAAAGCTTCAAAACGTGGCATTATTCTCCGAAGACGATATCCGCAAATACGCTTTCCCCGCAGTTGTGGAGGGGGGCAGGCGCTGCTTCAAGCGCAGACGGGTCACTTCCATCCACTTCGAGGGCGATGACATCATAACCAGTGTTCGCGACAGCGGACACCACCGTGTAGTGGTGTCCAGGGACGCACGCGGCACTATCCGATTCGATTGCTCCTGCGGATTCTCTTTCGGTGGAGCATGTGAACATGTCGTGGCCTCCATGTACGCCGCAAACGCCGACTCCGCTATACAGATCGGGATTGATTTCGATTCGCTCACCCGGGGAGATGATGAGGGCGACTTTGATGATGAATTGTACCCTGAGGCAAGTGAGGATAATACTGCGCTCTCGGATGAATCCGAAATTGATGAGTACGAAGCGGAGGAGCCAGAGGAGAAACAGCAGCCCGCAGTGGTAGAGGAGCTTGGTCCGGGCAAACCGATCGGTAGAATCTATCTTACAGAGCGCGACACCATGCTCCTGGCTGAACTGCGTTTTGCCTATCATGACGGGCTGGCGGAATTCTCCCGTAATGATTCGAACCTTTCGAGGCTGGTTCCAACCGAGGACGGAACGGTATATCGCGTGAGCCGTTCCCGGGCCCGGGAGACCATGATGACCGCATCTCTGGCAAGCTATGACCTGATGCAGTATCAGACCGGGGTGTTCACCCCCAGCGATGATCCCCGCATCTGGACTCTGCAGGAACTTCCTCGACTGTCCAGAGACGGCTTTGAAATCTTCGGCCAGGAGAACCTGCGCACATCAAACGCCAGAAATGTGACTCCCAATCTCAGCGTGTCGGTATCCAGCAAGGAGGGGCTCTTTGACTGCTCCGTGCAGATAAGCTTTGACGGGATTTCCTCGACCCTGGCGTCACTTATACAGGCAGTGCGCCACGGAAGCCGTTTTGTACTGCTGTCGGACGGATCTTCGGGTATTCTTCCCCAGGCGTGGCTTGAGAAGTTCGCGGCTCTTTTTTCTGCCATCGAGGCGGGTGATTCCAGGGGAACGCTTGCCATCAAGTCATCGCAGTTCGCCCTTGCGGATATGCTTTACGAGATGGCTGATCAGAAGGAAGCCGATCCGGAGTTTCTGAGCCGCAAGGAGGCGTTGAGTGGATTCAGCAGCATGGAGAAACAGAGGGTTCCCGAGGGATTTCTTGCGCAGATGCGTCCTTATCAGTTGGCCGGATACGAGTGGTTCTACTTTCTCAAGAAGTATCGTTTCGGAGGGTGTCTTGCCGATGATATGGGGCTGGGAAAAACGGTACAGACCATTGCGCTGCTTCTGAATGAGAAAAAGCTGGATGAGGATCAGCCGTCGCTTGTGGTTGTGCCCACATCCCTCATATTCAATTGGCAGAGGGAGATAGCGAAGTTCGCACCTGAACTCAGTGTGCTTGTGTTTCATGGACAGGGGAGGGCGAGGTACAGCGAAATCATGCATATGTCGGATGTGGTCATTACATCCTACGGTACAGTGATCAGAGATGTCGAATTGCTCAAGCAGAAGCGCTTTCATTACATAATTTTGGATGAGGCTCAGGCTATAAAAAATCCGGCTTCGCAGGTGAGTCGTGCACTGCGGCAGCTTCAATCCAACCACAAACTGGCTCTGAGCGGCACGCCGATCGAAAACGGGCTCTCGGAGCTGTGGTCAATGTTCTCCTTTCTCAACCCGGGAATGCTCGGGTCGTTTAGGATGTTCGCCAGGAATTTCATCAAGCCCATCGAGCGCGATCTATGCGACAACACCTCCGCGGTGCTCAGAAAGCTCATCTTCCCCTTCATTCTCAGGCGTACCAAGCAGCAGGTGGCCAAAGATCTGCCTCCTAAAAACGAGATGGTGCTTTACGCTGATATGCTTCCCAGGCAGAAGACGCTCTACGAGATCACACGCGACACTTACAGGGGCAAAATCATCGATTCCATTGACAAGGAAGGTATCGAGGGCTCACGAATGCAGATTCTCGAGGGGTTGCTGCGCTTACGGCAGATCTGCTGTCATCCGGCAATGGTTGATGATGCGTTTGCGGGTGACAGCGGGAAATTCCGGCTGCTCGAGCAGTCGCTGGTCGATATCGTGGCGGAGGGTCATCGTGTGCTTGTGTTCTCGCAATTCGTGAAGGCGCTGGAGCTGGTGCGGGAGCGGATCGCCCAGCAGGGGATACAGTGCGAAATGCTGACTGGAGGGACCAGGGACAGGGGAGCAGTAGTGGACCGTTTCCAGAGTCAGAAGAGCGCCCCCGTTTTTCTTATCAGTCTCAAAGCGGGCGGTACGGGACTCAATCTCACCAGCGCTGATTATGTGATACACCTCGATCCCTGGTGGAACCCCAGTGCGGAGAACCAGGCTTCCGACCGGGCGTACAGAATCGGGCAGACAAGGACTGTGTTCGTGTACAAAATGATAACGCGTGACTCCATAGAGGAGAGGGTCCTTGCGCTTCAGGAACAGAAAAAGCAGCTGGTGTCTTCGGTGATCCAAACTGAGGCTTCGTTTTTCAAGCAGCTCAGCAGGGATGATGTGTTGGGACTTCTGGACTGAGGAGAGGTCAATTATCCATTCTACTCAATCACCACCAGATTGTCCCTGTGTATTACCTCGTTGAACCTGATTTCGCCCAGCTTCTTTTCTATCTCAGACGTTTTACATCCACGTATCTCTTCCAGCTCCTGGGCGTTGAAGTTCACCATGCCTCTGGCGATCACATCTCCGGTGCTGTCGTGTATGTCCACCATATCACCGGTTTTGAATGACCCTTTGACAGAAATGATTCCCGCTGCAAGGAGGCTTTTGCCCTTTTTGAGAAGCGCGTGGCTGGCTCCCTCATCCACGGTGACACTTCCTGTGGACTGGCCGGAAAAGGCTATCCACCTGTGGCGGGAGGACATTTTCTTTTCAGAAGGCATGAACAGGGTGGCGCAGGACTGATCACTGAGAACAGAGAGCAGCCGCTGGTTGAATCCATCCCCGATGAGTGCAAACGTGCCGGCGCGGGTCACCATATCGGCGGCTTTGAGCTTGGTGGCCATGCCGCCCACGCTTATGTCGTTCTTTCGGTCGGAGGCAAGCTTCTGTATGCCGGAGGACACCGATTTCACCAGGGGAATGTGCCTGGCGTTCTTATCGGTGCGGGGGTTCTTGTCGTAGAGCCCGCCTACATCGGTGAGGTTGACAAACAGATCCGCGTGAACCAGAAGGGAAACCTGGGCTCCCAGCATGTCGTTGTTGCCGAACTGAATCTCCTCCACACCCACTGAATCGTTTTCGTTGACTATGGGCACCGCTTTGCAGTCAAGCAGCTTGAATAAGGTGTTGCGCAGGTTGAGGTAGCGTTTTTTGCTGCGCAGGTCGTCCCAGGTCAGAAGAACCTGACCGATGTGGATGGCGTACTTTCCGAAGATGTCCTGGTACATGTTCATCAGCCGGTTTTGGCCGATACTGGCCAGGGCCTGTTGGAGCGGGATGGTTTTGGGCCGCTTTTCATACTTCAGGGCTTTCATGCCATGTGCAATCGCTCCTGATGAGACGAGTATCACCCTGACACCAGCCTGATGAAGCTTCGCCATATCCTCAACCAGGCGTCTGACGCGCCCGACGTGCCCGTCCGCGGTGAGAATCCTGCTGCCGACCTTGACCACGAGAGTTCTGACATCGGGAAGTTCTTTTCGGAAAAGGGGTGTTTTCATTTTGGAGGACCGGGAGTGTTTCTGTGAAAGAGGTGAACTGGCAATATTTTGAGTCTGAAAAATACGATAAGGGCAAAGGGCGGTCCAGTGCAGAAGAGAGTGCGGATTTTCTCATGCATAGCCGCAGAGAACGCAGAAAAGAAGACGAAAACAAATCGAACCTAAACAGTAGCCAGACCGTAAGGGAGGGATTCGGCACTTCGGCTGTCCCGGTTGAACTCTGAACGCCCTAACCCCTGTTCTTATAGAGATTCCAGGCCGCCTCTATAGCAGAGAGAAGACTTCGGGGGGAGGCGGTGCCCGTGCCGGCTTTGTCGAACGCCGTACCGTGCCCTACCGAGGTCCTGATGATAGGAAGCCCGATGGTGATATTAACTCCGTGCTCGAAATCCCGTGACTTGAGCGCAACGAACCCGTGATCATGCAGCATCGACACCACCCCGTTGAACTCGCCTTTGAAAGCCCGCATGAAAACCGTGTCGGGCGGGTAGGGGCCCGAAACGTTGATACCCTCCGAACGGGCCTGTTTCACGGCAGGTTCTATGTGCTCGATTTCTTCGGTTCCGAAAATCCCGCCTTCTCCCGCATGGGGATTGAGTCCTCCCACGGCAATGGAGGGAGTGTCGGTCCCCAGTCCCCTGAGCGATCTGTTCAAAAGACGGATCTGTTTGAGCACCCGCTCGGTTTTTATCAGACCTATTGCTTCTCTGAGCGAACAGTGAGTGGTTACGTGTGCCACTGCCACCTTGTCCAGAAAAAACACCATGGAGTAGTCATCCGTGCCGGTGTGGTCGGCGAATATTTCGGTATGGCCCGGATAATTGATTCCTGCACTTTTAAGAGATTCCTTTGAAATAGGATTCGTGACCACACCGGCCACTTTTTTGTCCAGTGCCAGCTTGATAGCTTCTTCTATATAGGCATACGCTGCTTTTCCGCAGCGGGGGAGAGGATGGCCGGGAGTGAACTGGTCCAAAGTGATCATACCCAGGTCCAGAACATTAATCCTGCCGCACCGGGCTTGCTCAGCAGTCTCGACGGGATAAAGCTCCGCACCGATTCCACAGTAGCTTGCCGCTTTTTTCATTACATCCAGATCACCCACTACCAGAATACGGAAATCACAGGCGGTGATGGACGACAAAGCTTTAACCGTAATTTCTGGACCGATCCCGGCTGGATCTCCCATGGTAAGCGCGAAAACCGGAGGTGAATTCATATACTTTTTGTTTTCCTTCACAAAAATACTAAACCCATTTTATGCACAAACCGATATTGTTAATATGAACGAGCTTAAGAATAGGATAATCACTCAGGCACGCGAACGCTACGAACAGATCTTTCCCTGCTCGTCAAAAGAAGATCTGGCGGAGTGTTTCACCACCGAGAACGAAACGCTGATGTTCTGGTTCAATACCGAAGACAAAAGCACTCATCTGATCACAGCATGTCTTCAGTAGCTGCTGACAGGCAATACTCACAATCTGTTTACTCAAAAAGTCGCAACGGTCAGACCATTACTCTGATTTCCTGAGTATATCGGCAATGTTCTGCAGGCCCTGGTTTGGTGCAACACTCGCGGCCTCGTTTTCCCTCTGTATGCGTTCATAGATCTCTTCCCGGTTGACCGCGACATTTCTGGGCGCTTCAATGCCCAGCTTTACATGGCGACCGTCCAGATCAACTATCTTGACCACTATGTCATCGCCTATGCGGATCGACTCTCCAGATTTTCGGGTTAAGACTAGCATGGTCATTTCTTTCTTAAAATGGGTTCCTGAGTGCTGTACCTGGTATCATCTACAATAATCTGCTTGCCCAGCTTCTTCACCTTGTTGATGAGTACCGGGCCTACCAGATTTGCTGTGGAATCAAGCGGATTGTCCCGGATTGTGACTATGGAGTACACGACCACATCCTCCGGTTTGTCGATATACAGATCGGCAATCTGTTCCCTGGAAAGAGTGGGGTCGTAATCCGGTGCGAAAATCAAGGGGTTGATGATGGCAAATCTCAGTTGGGAGCCGTCTGTGCATACAAGCCATTCGAAAGGTTTGTATTCCGGTACGGAAACTATGACATACTGTTTCCTTCCTTCGAATCCCGGAATACCCGAAGGAAAGGTGATAACATCCTCAGGGGAGTAGACAAGAGTATTGAAAAATTCATCCATGTTCAGTAATGCTCCGTAAGATTTGTACAAAAAACGCTGATGCAAATATCGTATTTAGCTGTAGAGATGTCAACGTGACCGGAAACAGAAATACGCGAAAATGAGGAAATGTTGAAAGAGAGCCGGAAAGCCGCCGCTTACTCCAGCAGCTTGAGAATACGCTCCGGCAGCATGTTGGCCTGTGAAAGCATTGCCGTGGAATACTCCTTGAGCACCTGATCCCGGGAATACTTTGTCATTTCTTCTGCAATATCGGTATCGCGTATCACCGACTCGAACGCCTGAACGTTTTCAGACTGGACACTCTGGTTTTTCAATGAATGCTCGAGCCGGTTTGAAACCCCTCCCAGCTCCGTTCTGATATCGCTGACCAGATTCAGTGCTTCGTCCATGCTGGTGATGGCAGCTGAGGCATCTGCCGGAGTAGCAACCGAAAGATTGTTGCCGTCTATTCCAAGTGCTGCGGAACTGGCACTTCTGATCGTGTAGTGTATGTAATCGGTGTTGCTTTCATTATTCGGGCCCATATGGAATACCCCTCCCTGGCTGGTTCCCCAAGGAGCCTGACCGTTAAGGAGGTTTTGACCGTTGTACTGGGTATTTTCGACAATCTGGTCTATGCCCTGCTTCAGCTTGTCTACTTCTAGTTCAATATTGGTTCTGTCTTCATCTGAAAGTGTGTCGGTGGCTGACTGCACTGACAGTTCCCTGATTCGCTGCAGCATGAGAGTGACTTCGCTCAACGCCCCTTCCGCCACATTCAGCAGAGCTATGCCGTCCTGGGTATTACTGGAAGCCATGTTCATGGCCCTCAGCTGCATGCGTAATTGTTCGGAGGTGCTGTTTCCGTACACATCATCTGCGGGACGGTTTATTCGCATGCCGGAGGAAATCTTTGTTGATGATGTGGTAATGTTCCGGTTCAGCTGGCTCATTCTGTTGACCGTGGTCATGGCATGAGCGTTGTAGTTTATCCGCGGCATAAAGTCCCTCCGTTGAGAAAAGTGCTTCCTTGCATTGTGTATCTCCCGCGATCAGGGCACCTGCGCCCAAATGATTGTGCAACAGTTATGCCACTGCAGAACTGCCTTTTTCAGGCTGAATTCGGCACCCTGGCAGCGGTTTCTATCCGAAAAGAGGAAAAAGATTCCTCGAATCAGAGAAAATTTGCCAGTGAAGGCTGGATTACCCGTGCCGCTGTCTGCAAAGCGGCATTGTACACATTCTCTGTTAACGTATAGCGGCTTATCACATCCGCCATGTCCGCATCCTCCAGAGAAGACTGCAGTGTCGAGATTTCAATATACTGCTCCTCGTTTCTGCTGAGAGTCATCTCAAACCGGTTGACCCTGGCTCCGATCTCGCTTTGACTATTGAGTATCGAATCGAACATCGAGGAAATCTCATCCAGCGCATTCTGAATGCCCTGCTGATCATTCGTATGCAGCGCCTCGTTATACCTGACGAGTGTGCCCATCATTTCCAGACCGCTCTTCTCATCTCTGAGCACATCGTCGGCAGAAATGTTGATCGCCATGGAGGTGCCCTCTTCTATTTCCCTGTGGACCTCTCCGCGGCTTGATACCGTGTTGCCGTAGACGTCTTTCCCGCGGGTCAGGTAATCGAAGCTTATAGCAAATTCACCATGTGCATAGTTGGGAGTTCCCGGAGAGACATCTTCCAGAAGATCCGTGTTCTGCAGCGTGAGCTCTCCGGTTTCATAATTTACCGTGTAATCGACCCCCTCTTCATATTCCGTCCCCTGGACCTCCAGTTTGAATGAACCGGGAAAAATGTTGCGTACCGGTGTGTTGTCAAGACCGGAAAAAAGCTGTACCGTGGAACCCGCCGCAAGAGAATCGGCATTGTAGTGGGCCATATTCACACTCGCGTAATCGGATGACTCCGTTCCTGAAGACTCGATTACGAACGGAGGAATTTTGGTCTGAGTGCCGTTGAAGATGTAATCACCCTTTAATTTGGTGTTGGTAACGGAAATCACCTGTCTGTAGAGCTGGTTCACTTCCTGCTGTATGAACTCCCGTTCGGTGTCGATGAGCGTATCGTTGCTGGCCTGCACGGCCAGCTCGCGCATTCTGTGAAGCAGATCGTTCATGCTGGTCAGAGCGGTGGAACTCACACCCATGTAGGCGAGACCGTCTTCGATGTTGCGCTTGTACTGCTTCATCTGAACCTGCTTCGTGCGCATTTTCAGGTCGTTTGTGACATCGATCGGGTCATCAGAGGGGCGCAGGAGCCGTTTGCCGGTTGAGAGCTGCTCCTGAAGCTTGGCCAGATCGCCATAACGCTTGCTGATGTTTTTCTGAATGTTCAGATTCACTGATCTTAATGTGACTCTCATAGCGCCCTCGCTTTAGATATTCATGAGTACTTGGAGCATTTCATCGGTAGTGGTTATAAGCCTCGCCGCAGCGGTGTAGGAGTGCTGATAGCGGATCATGTTCGCCATCTCCTCATCCAGCGAAACTCCCGAAACCGAATCCTGCTGAGCTTCGTACTGGTCCACAAGGAACGTGCGGGTCTCCAGATTCGAACTGGCCTGCTGCTTGTTCAACCCCAGACGACCGATAAAGGAACTGTAGAATTCCGAAAAGGTGCTGGTGGGATTTCCCAGACCATCGGCACTCATGGTAAGGCTTGTTCTGAGTTTCGCTAGCTCTAACGCGTTGCTGTTGTCTCCAGGTCCCTTGGAGCCGCCGCTGCGGTACTGGAAGTCAATCGTGAGATCCTGCGTGTCGTAGCCATTGTGCAGCATCTGGAACGTCCCGTTGGCATAATCTATGTGGTAGTCAGTTCCCTCCGTAAGCACGACGCTGCCGGTGCTGACGGATACCGTGTCTCGAATGATGTTGCGGGCTTTCACCGGTGGGGCCACGCTGGGATCCTGATACAGCTGAATCGGATCTGTTCCGTAATCGTGACTGCCGGCGGGGCTGGTGTTCTGAGCAGCTATATGGGACTGGCCCCCGGAAGCCGCCGCGATGTTCAGCACATCGGAAAGAATGGATGCTGACAGGTTTATGTCGGATGCTCCCGTGGCATTGGGGGCGAAAAAGGATATCCCGCTGTAGCCGTTCAGTGTATAGCCGGTCGTGTGAATCTCGTTTGTCTTTTCCGTGATAGCTACTGCCAGTTCATCCAGTGTCTTCTGGTATGCCGGGATGGTTTCGTCTCTGCTGTCCAGCAGCCCCTTGACCTGGCCGCCCTTGGGGTCGTAGGCGAGGTTTGAATCTGCGAAACGGATTCCCAGATCTTTTACCGATGTTCCGTCCGGAAGATTTCTCGTGGCAGTGGTGATCTCCAGATCCTGGGTGAACACAGGTGAAACGAGGATGCTTCCGGCGGTAGTTATCGTAACCTGCCCATTGTCATTTTCCTGTGTGGTGATGTCGATGAGCTTTGAAAGTTCCTTGACCAGCATATCCCGTTTGTCACGGCTGTCGTTTGCATTCTGGTCGCCGATCTCGATCGCGCCGACTTCCTGGTTGAGATTGAAGATCTGGCGGGACAGTTGATTTATTCTGTCTACGCGCGAAGGAAGCTGGTCGTTTCTTTCCTGACGCAGATCCCGAAGCTCTCCCGAAAGTGTGTGGAAAACACTGACCAGCTCTTCTGCATTCGATCTCACCATTGTCCGTGCGGCAACATCGGAAGGGTTGTTGGCCAGGTTCTGCCAGGAGTCGAAAAACTGATCTATATAGTTCTGCAGGCCCTTGTCACTGGGTTCTGTAAAAACATCTTCCAGTCTGGACAGTGTGTTGTCCATTTCCTCAAAGTAGCCCACCTCCATGTTCTGGTGCCTTATCTGTTCGTCGACGAAGGTGTTGCGCATGCGTTCGATATCTATGACATCGGCACCCATTCCCATCTGGCCGAAAACCGAATCGTAATGATAGGCGGTGGTGGTGTTCACCCGCTTGCGGGAATAGCCCTCCACATCCGCATTAGAGATGTTCTGGCTTGTCACATCCATCTGTAGCTGGGAGACGTTCATTCCCTTGGTGCCTATATTTAGAACGGAAAGCAGACTCATCTTCTCTTCTCCCTCTACATTACCTGGTTGAACACTGAAACTCCTGAAGTCCTGGGCGAAAAGTCGCCTTTATGCCGGTAGCCGTTTTTCTGACGGGCCGATTCCCTGATCATGTCGAATGTTTGTGCGATCGCTGTGATTCCCTCTTCGAGCAAAAGTGAATTCGAAGTGTTGATTTTCGAAAGTTCGGAAATGAGGCTGTTGAGGGATGATTTCAATTCCTCAAGCTTGGATTTCTGATCCGTATCGCAGTAGTTCATGAGCGTGATCAGCCGGTTGGAGGAAACCTGTTCTCCCAGTGCTCTCTTTATTCTGTTGCAGCATTCGATCCGTCGCTCCTCAGTCTTTTCCAGAAGACAGATCTGTTCATCGTATTTCGAGCTGCTTTTCTGAAGTGATGCGATGTCGTCATGCTTGATGATCCTATTCATCGCTGTTGCAATGTTGATCAACTGACGATGAATATCGTTCTCCTGGATTAATAGCTGAATCAGATCGTCGAAAAGCCTCTTCGCATCCATATTTACTTCCGTTCCGCTGCCTGTGCAGCTGATTCATCGCGTAAACGCAGTACCGCCTTCACATACTCCTGGGTTTCCCGGTAGGGAGGGATGCCGTTGTGTTTTCTGACTGCCCCCGGGCCCGCATTGTATGATGCAAGCGCAAGATTCTCATCACCATCGAACATCTGCAGCATTTTTTTCAGATATCTCACACCGCCCTGAATATTCTCTTCAGGTGAAAAGGGGTAAACCACACCCTGCTCGCGAGCCGTTCCGTCCATGAGCTGCATAAGCCCTTTGGCTCCCGCGTGTGATACTGCCTGAGGATTTCCGGCCGATTCCCGGGCGATAACCGCAGTCACCAGATGCTCATCCACGCCGAAACGGGAACTGATCGAGCGTATAAGACCGTTCCATCTGTCTTTGACTCTGGAAAGAAGGCCTGCGCCACCACTTACAGCATTCTGTGCTGCTCCCGCGGCATTTGTCTTCTGTCTCTGAAGGGCCCACAGGGGCACATTGAAGTCTTTGCGCCATTCACCATCGGGAGCCTCGGAGGACTCGCTCTGCCCAATCTCCTTCATTATAAGATCGGCAAGACCCAAAGACGCATGGTCGGTGCTCATTTTGGTGTATTCACTGTCAAGCATATCCGTATAGATCTTCTCTCCCATGCTGGTGGGAATCAGAGATCCTTCCCCGACCGTTTTGCGCATCGCCTTGAGCATCATCGAGGTAAACATCGCCTCGAACTCTTTGGCTACCCGCCACGTTCTGCCAGAACTTGCTTGCGGGGTGTTTTGCGGTATTGCTGCTGCTTGAGTTTTCATAAGAACTTTCCTTTTTCCGCCCTATTGAATATGCAACCGTTGTGCCAGTGCTGAAAAAGACGTCATATCAACAGGTTGCATACGATCGGCCGGACCGAAAGAGGCAAGTTTTGCCTCCGGAGGGCAGAAATGTTCCCTCTAAAGCTTTCGGGAATATTTCTTTTAAATGAATTTAAGCTGCAAGATTTGTTGCCTGCTCTCCGTAATTCAACTAAATTTAGGGCAAAGCCGCACAGGTTTGTTTCAAATCGATGATGCAGGTGTTAAGGGGGGTAAATGATTAAGGTTCTGATAGCTGATGAAGATCTTGATTTTCATGAGCTGATGGATGATGTTCTGGAGATCAATTTCAGGGATGTTAAGATCGATCGGGCTCTCAGCATCGAGAATTTCTGGAACAGAATCAAAGAGAGCGGGGATCAGTACGATCTGATACTCTTCAACTTCAGCCTCCAGCAGGAGAGCAAAGAATGTGTCCTGAACACCATCAAGAAACTGGATCCGATGCTTATGGGCAAGCTGGTTCTGGTCGGCAACAAGCCGGATGACCTGCCTTGCAATCCGGAACTGATGGATCTGCCGTTTTTAAAAAAGCCGTTTTCACTCGACCATTTCGGGGAAGTGGTCAAGAAGACGTGCGCAGCCTGACCGTCCCGGAGAGACTCAGGGAAAATCACACCGTATGTTCGATACCCACTGCCATCTTCAGGATGAGAGAATCTCAGCTGAAGTGGAGGGTGTAATCAGCAGAGCTGCCCGCAGCGGCATTCGCCGTATGCTCTGCTGCGGCACCAGAGAACAGGACTGGGCAGGAGTTTCTGAGCTGGCTTCGGTATACGAAGAGGTCTGCGGCGCATTCGGCCTTCATCCCTGGTTTATCGCAACCAGAAGTCCTGACTGGCTGCAGTCCTTGGAAAAATATCTGACCTATTCCCCAGGTGCGGCAATCGGAGAAATCGGACTGGATCACACTTGGGAACCCCGCAACGACCAGGATCAGGCTGAGGTGTTCATTCAGCAGCTCGATCTGGCCCGGGAACTGAAACGTCCAGTTTCCATTCACTGTCGGAAAGCCTGGGGGGATCTTCTAAAGATTTTGCAGAAGCGTGGAGGTCTTGAAAACGGCGGGGCGATTCATTCATACTCTGGTCCGCCCGACCTGATCCATGTTTTGGAGAAGCTCAATTGTCATATCTCCTTTTCGGGATCGATTCTCAATCCCCGCAACAAGCGGGCTCAGAATTCACTGTCGCAGGTTTCCCCAGAGAGACTTCTTGTTGAAACAGACAGCCCCGACCTTCTTCCGAAGGGTGTTCCGGGCAGCAACAATGAACCTCAAAATCTGGTTTTGATTGTGAAACGGATTGCCGATTTTCTCGGTAAACCGTTAGAGGAAATTGCGTTCAGGACAGAAAAGAACGGGAATGAATTGTTTAAAGCTGGGTGAAGAGGGTGCTCAGCAGGCGGTGTTGTAGTTCTCTTCTTTCATTAAAAGTCTTGTGAAAGAAACGGCATCAACAGGCGGACTGTAAAGATATCCCTGCACCTTTTCGCACCCCAGTTCCAGAAGGTATTCCGCCTGGGCTTCGTTTTCCACTCCCTCTGCGATGACGGTAAGCTTTAGTGAATGCGCCAGGGCAACTATGGCGGCTGCGATCGCGGCGTCGTTTGCGTCTCCCGGCATATCCATCACGAACGAACGGTCCACTTTCAGAGTGTCGATCGGAAATTTTTTCAGGTAGCTCAGCGAGGAGTAGCCGGTCCCGAAATCATCTATGGCGATCCGGATTCCCATGGCTTTTAGTTCGCTTAGGGTCCTGAGAGTCTGTTCCGGGTTTTTCATACCCAGTGATTCCGTGATCTCCAGTTCGAGAAATTGCGGTTCGAGCCTGGCTTCTTTAAGAGCACTGTCCACGATTGAAACCAGGTCCTGCTGCTGGAACTGGCGGGCGGAAAGATTCACTGAAATTACCAGGTTTTTGTAGTCCTTGTGCCACATTTTTGCCTGTTTGCAGGCGGTGCGCAGCACCCATTCACCTATGGGCAGAATGAGTCCGGTTTCTTCGGCGATCGGAACGAACTGCGCCGGGGAGATCATTCCCAGCTCCGGATGCTTCCAGCGGATCAGCGCCTCCATGCCGGATACTCTCCCCGTGGCAAGATCAAGCTGAGGTTGATAGAAATTCACCAGCTCGTTTCTTTTCAGGGCTTTTCTGAGGCTGTGTTCGAGGGTGAGCTGTTCGAATGCTTTGGCATTCATGGCAGGCAAATAGTGCTGATAGTTGTTGATGCCCAGCTCCTTAGCCCGGTGCATTGCGGCTTCCGCATTCTTCAGAATCGACTCCAGCCCGTCACCGTCTGTGGGAAAGATGCTTATTCCGATGCTTGTGGTGGTGTAAATCTCATGCTCTCCCAGCTGAACCGGCATGGCACAGGAGGCCAGTATCCGTTTAGCAACTCTGGCGGCATCCTGCTGCTGAGCGATCTCTTCCAGAATGATTGCGAATTCATCATCTCCCAGCCTGAAAACGGCATCCACATCCCTGATACAGGTTTTGAGCCGTTCGGCGATTGTCTGCAGCAGTGCATCACCCGTTTGATATCCCAGAGTATCGTTAATCAGTTTGAATCTGTTGAGGTCCAGAAGCAGCAGCGCCATGAGTTGATTGTTTCTGCGTGCATGATTGATCATGAAAGTAAGCCGGTCCTGCAGCAGGATGCGGTTGGGGAGTCCTGTCAAAGAATCATAGTAAGCGTGTTTGTGGCTTTCAGCTTTTTGCAGGATACTCTTTGTAATATCGGTGAAAATACCGATATAGTATGTAATGTCGCTGTTGTCGTCTCTCATTGCATTGATTACAAGCCATTCCGGATAGATCTCTCCGTTTTTACGCCTGTTCCATATCTCGCCCTGCCATGATCCAGCTGTTTTCAGAGAATTCCACATGTTTTTATAGAAGTCGCTGCCGTGGCGGTTGGATTTGAGAAGAGAGGGCGACTTTCCTACTATTTCGGAGGAGTGATACCCGGTTATACTCGAAAAACCGGGGTTGATCTTGAGAACTTTGCTCTGAGGATCGGTGATTATTATGCCCTCGGATGCATTTTCGAAGATGATATCACCCAGAAGAAGCTTCTCGTGGACAGATTCGGTGCACTTTGGGGCGTTAGTCAGTTTCTGAAGCTGCTCTTTGATCTGTTCCAGTTCAAGAGCGAGCTGCTGTCGTGTTTTCTGTGTCTGTTTCATCTAATCAAGCCTTACGACAACAGTTAAAGTCAATTATGGAAATATTATACCACGATAAACATCACAAAACAACTTGATTTTCAACGTCTTTCATGATTTATGGAAGGTTTCAGGTTCGCTGATCAGGTGTATGCGTCTAAGATTTTTAGCTTCTGGTGTAGTTACGGCAGGCGGAAGCGTGTTTATGTTTTTCAGTGCAGTTTTTTGTAATCATTCTCATTCTCACTCACCTTTTCACCTTTTGTTTCACTTCTTTTTCACAATGCTTGAGGTAATTGTAAAAAAGACCTCTTTTGATCAGCTCCGCGGGTGCGAAGCCAAGGTCCTGAATGTATTTTAGAAGTCTTGCTTGGAACTCTGATCGGGATTCGCACCGGAAAGGGAGTTTCCTCTATTCATTCATTACCAGCTAATAATTACTCTGGGAGTTGTAGTTACATGTCACTTACCATCGAGCAGAACACGCCGGAAGAAACAAATAGTACACCCAGCACCGGCGCAAGCAGTGCAAAGGAGACCAGAAAAGAGATGCATCGGTACCGTTCCCATACCTGCCATGAGCTTAGAAAAGAGAATGTTGGTGAATTTGTCCGTGTCAGCGGCTGGATTCATAACAGGCGTGACCATGGCGGTGTGCTGTTCATCGATGTTCGGGATCACTACGGGCTCACTCAGGTGGTAATATATCCCGACCGTGCGTTCCAGAAAAAAATCGCTCACCTCACCAAGGAAACTGTGGTGCGTTTTGATGGGCTGGTGGCCGAGAGAGCAGAGGACAATATCAATCCCAAGCTGCCCACAGGGGATGTTGAACTTGTTGCCGACTCCTTCGAAATTCTCAGTGAAGCTGATCACACGCCGTTTTCGATTTTTCCGGAGGATCCCGCACCCGAGGACATGCGTCTGGAATATCGATTTCTGGATCTGCGCCGCAGCAAAATTCATCAGAACATCATTTTGCGTTCCAAGGTAATATCCTTTATTAGGCAGGCTATGACCCAGATGGGCTTCAACGAGTTCCAGACACCTATTCTGACCAGCTCATCACCTGAAGGTGCCCGCGACTTTCTGGTGCCTTCGCGTCTTCATCCGGGTGAATTCTACGCACTGCCTCAGGCTCCTCAGCAGTTCAAGCAGCTTCTGATGGTTGCGGGATTCGATAAGTATTTTCAGATTGCCCCCTGTTTCCGTGACGAGGATGCCCGGGCCGACCGTTCTCCTGGAGAGTTCTATCAGCTTGATATCGAGATGTCCTTTGCGACTCAGGAAGACGTGTTCGAGGTAGTGGAAAAGGTGCTCCACGGCGTTTTCAGCCAGTTCTCCACCTTCAAAACCGATTCCGTTCCCTTCAGGCAGATTCCATACCGGGAAGCAATGGTCAAATACGGAACCGACAAGCCGGATTTGCGTATTCCCATCGAAATACAGGATGTCTCTTCGCTTTTTCTCAAGAGCGGTTTCAAGATCTTTGCTGAAACTGTTGAACAGGGTGGCGTGGTTCGTGCTATTCCGGTTAAGGGTGGAGCAAAGAACTCCAGAGCTTTCTTTGACAGGATGGTTGAATTCGCTCAGTCCATCGGTTCCCAGGGACTGGCCTATCTGACATGGACCGAGGAGAATGTCAAGGGTCCCATTGCCAAGTTCCTTGATAAGCAGAGCATGGATGATTTGGCGAAAACGCTTCAGGTCGGACCAGGCGACGTGGCATTCTTTGTGTGCAATGATGAGGTCAGAGCAAACAGAATCGCCGGTGAAATCAGGGTGAAGCTGGCTCAGGAACTCGATCTGATCGAAAAGGGGGTCTACCGTTTCTGCTGGATTACCGATTTTCCGATGTTCGAGTACAATGAAGAGCTGAAAAAGATCGACTTTTCCCATAATCCGTTCTCCATGCCTCAGGGCGGAATGGAAGCACTTGAGAAGACCGATCCGCTCGAGGTCAACGCCTATCAGTACGATATCGTGTGCAACGGAATCGAGCTGTCAAGCGGAGCGGTCCGCAACCATCGGCCGGACATCATGTATAAGGCTTTTGAGATTGCCGGCTACAGCAAACAGGATGTTGATGACCGGTTCGGTGCACTGATCAAGGCGTTCCGCTACGGAGCTCCTCCTCATGGTGGAATTGCTCCCGGAGTGGACCGGATTATCATGCTGCTTGCTGACGAACCGAACATAAGGGAGATTATTGCATTTCCTATGAACCAGAAGGCCCAGGATCTCATGATGAGTGCTCCTTCGCCTGTTTCAGACAAGCAGCTCAAGGAACTTCATATCAAGCCTGTCCATTATAGGTAATAGATCTGAGCAGTATCGCAAGAGAGGGGAGGGACTTTGCTATGGCCGGATTGATAAAAGCAGTGGCAGTGTTGATTCTCCTGGTTACGAGTGTGAATGCGATGCTGCTTATCCCTATGGATGGGGCCCAGACCGACCATCTCAAGGCTTACGGCATTGTTTACAAAATGCTCTCGGGCGGAGCACGGGTGTACTGGCTTCTCAATTACAAAGGCGGCTCTTTCGTTGCGGAGAATGCCGAAAAATTCGAGGTTGACGCACGTTCCGCCGGAGTGGAGATCCAGTCCATCTCAAACTCTGCCTGGGCTGAGATTCTGGATGTGATCGACAAGAACAATATGGAGAAGGTGGTTCTTGAAAAGGCTCCTGAAATCGCGGTCTACACTCCATTGGGAAAACTTCCCTGGGATGATGCGGTTACTCTTGCTTTGACTTACGCGGAAATACCTTACGCCAAGATCTACGATGAAGAGGTAGTGTCGGGAAAGCTTTCCGAATACGACTGGCTTCACCTTCATCATGAGGACTTTACGGGTCAGTACAGCAAGTTTCACGCGAGCTTCTCCCATACAGCCTGGTATCAGAAGCAGCGGCTTGAACTCGAGAGGATGGCTTCCGGTCTGGGGTTCGAAAAGGTGAGCGACTGTAAGAAAGCCGTTGCCCTTGCTATCAGGAAATATGTCGAGAAGGGCGGTTTTCTTTTCGCCATGTGCAGCGCCACGAACACTCTGGAGATTTCCCTTTCGGCACTGGGCACGGATATAGTCGCAAAAGAATACGACGGGGACGGTGTCGATCCGGACTACAAGAAAAAACTAGATTTCAACAACTGCATGGCATTCGAGAATTTCACGATCATCACCGATCCCATGGTGTCCTCCTTTGGCAATATCGATGTGAACCAGGTGAATACTCCCCACAGGAAAGCTGCTGAAGATTTCGTGCTGTTTGATTTCAGCGCGAAGCTGGATCCGGTTCCGTGCATGCTCAACCAGAATCACAGTTCTGTGATAAAGGGATATCATGGACTACTGACTTCATTTAACCGCAATGTGATCAAGAAAAGTGTCACTCTTCTGGGTGAAGTGCCCGGGACAGAGATGGTGTACTACATTCACGGTGTGGTGGGAAAGGGTCAGTTCACC
Organism: Chitinispirillaceae bacterium; assembly: GCA_046538945.1. GTDB lineage: Bacteria > Fibrobacterota > Chitinivibrionia > Chitinivibrionales > Chitinispirillaceae > JAEZKC01. The sequence goes on from JBKHHW010000034.1 coordinate 18,483, forward strand.
TACCTGGGAGGGCATGATCCCGAAGATTATTCTCATGCAGTTGGAGATAAGCCCACCATGCTCGAGCTTCACAAGAACTCGCCCGGTTACAGATTGATACTCAACAACGTGCTGTTTCCCGCTGCTGAGAAAAAAGAGAAAAAAACATGAAGCGCAGCGGAAAAGAGATCTTTTCCTGGTGTTTTTACGATTGGGCGAACTCCGCCTTCGCACTCACGGTACTCGCAGGATTTTTCCCCGTTTTCTTCAAGAACTACTACAGCGCAGGCACCGATCCCGTAACCAGCACTGCCCGCCTGGGAGTAGGGAGTACGGTTGCCGGTCTCTTCATTGCTGTTCTGTCGCTTCTGCTCGGGGCTCTGGCTGATGCGGGGGGAGGAAAGAAGAGGTTTCTGGGAGTGTTCATGGTGCTGGGTGCATTCAGCACTGCATCGCTGTTTCTGGTCGCCCAGGGTGCCTGGGTTGTCGCTCTTGCAGTTTTCATCCTCGGGAATATCGGCTTCTCCTGTGCCAACCTGTTCTACGATGCTCTGCTTGTGGATGTTGCTGATGAGAAGAGGATGGACTATGTGTCGAGCATGGGTTTTTCTCTGGGATATCTCGGGTGCGGACTGCTTTTCACGCTGAACGTGTTCATGACCGTTAAACCGGACCTCTTCGGTCTTGAGAATGCAGCCCAGGCTGTCAAGGTGTCCTTTCTGATGGCTGCTGTGTGGTGGCTTCTTTTCTCCATCCCCCTGTTTCTTAATGTAAAGGAGAGGAGGCTGGTCCGACACGTTGCCTCCTCTTCCCTTGTTTCAGATACTCTCGGCAGACTGAAAAAGACTTTTACCGCAATAGTGAAAAAGAAAGTTCTGTTGTTCTTTCTATGCGCCTACTGGCTCTATTTCGACGGGGTGAACACCTTCATCCGCATGGCAGTGGATTTCGGTCTTTCCATAGGGTTTACCTCCCAGACTCTCATGATCTCTCTTCTGGTGGTTCAGTTCGTTGCGTTTCCCTCCGCGCTGGGCTTTGGCTATCTGGCCCAGAAGTTCGGCACACAGCGTCTGATTGTGGTTGGAGTGCTGATTTACATTTCTGTGAGTGGAATCGGGGCCTTTTTCATGAGGACCGAAACTCATTTTATTATCCTGGCTGCCATGACCGGGCTTGCGCAGGGGGGGATACAGGCGCTGAGCCGTTCCTACTTCGGCAAGCTCATTCCTGCTGCCGAATCGGCGGAGTATTTCGGTTTTTACAACATAGTGGGAAGATTTGCCGTGGTGGGGCCTTCTCTGGTGGGGGTTGTCGCACTCGTGGCGCAAAGTTCGGGCGCTGAAGGTGCGCTTGCGTCAAGGCTGGGGATATCATCTGTGAACGTACTCTTTATCTCGGGACTGATTTTTCTTCTTCTTGCTGAAACTGAGAGGCTCAAAAAGGAAAAGGTGGAGGAAGCGGCGGTCGCTGCCGGGAGTAAGCTGGAAACAAATCCAGGAACTGTGTAGAAGTTCAATTTCAACAGAGTTATTGGGAGTCAAGTCACGATGTCGAGGCGACACAAGCTCGGTGATATGGAGACCAACTATGAAGTGCGCAGCTTTGATGCCCATATACCGCTGGAAGAGTACAGGAGGCTGGAAAAAAATCCCCTGTATATCATATTGGATAATCTGAGAAGCGCGTTCAATGTGGGTTCGGTGTTCAGGCTCTGCGACGCAATGAGGGTGTCGGGGCTGTTTCTATGCGGATATACCGCTCATCCCCCACATATCAAATTGGAGAAGACCTCCCTGGGAACAATAGAGTATGTTCCCTGGAGACATTTTGAAAGCACAGTCGAGGCGGTTAAGTATCTCAAAAGACAAAAGATGCAGGTCTGGGCGGCGGAAACGACTTCATGCTCGCTTCATTATGCGGATGTAGCTTATCCTTCGCCGGTGGGAATTGTTTTCGGGAATGAGGCTCTGGGGGTGAGCAAAGAGGTGCTTGATCTTTGTGACAACCTGGTGGAAATACCTCTCCACGGATTCAAGAACTCTATCAATGTGGCTACATCCTGTGCGGTTATAGGTTTTGCGGCTCTGGAAAGCATGCACAAAACAAAAAAGGCCGCAGTGGATTAGACCGCGGCCTTGAACCGATTTGACCCGGTTTGTATTATCTTTCTCTCCAGCTCATGCGCTTTTCTTCACGCATACGCTTGCGCTTGGAGGAATTCAGACGCCTTTTCTTCTCTTCAGAGGGCTTCTCGTAGTGGCGGTACTTTTTGACATCTGACAAAATACCCGCACGTTCGCACGTCTTGCTGAAGCGGCGCAGAGCTTTTTCAAATGCTTCATCTTCCCGAACAACGATACCGTTCATGCAACTTCACCTTCTTTCTATATGCTAAAAGTTGGGTTAGAATAGATAAATATAACATTTGCCGTTTATAGGAACAAGCAGACCGTTGGATCTGCAGTAATCTTTCTTGGGTTCAGGATATCCCTTTCTGACGATCGGAATGCACGTCCGGCAGAGCCGGTTGAGTGATTCGGTTCCTGACCTGCTTTCAAGTTGATTGAAATCAATGTATTTTTATCTTTTTGGCTCCGGAACCGCATTCCGGGACTTATGTACATTCGAGACCTCAATTGAAGGACGCATATGACCAGGTTCGGACTGGATATTCTTCTTACAGACTTCCCTTCAGAGCTCAGGGGCAAGAGATTGGGAATTGTCTGCCATGCGGCTTCCATCGCATCAGATTACCAGCATATAGTCAATCTTCTCGCCCAAACCCCCCAGTGCACTCTTGGTGCAATTTTCGGGCCGCAGCACGGGCTGTTCGGTCAGACCCAGGATAACATGATCGAATGGGAGGGCAGTGTGCACCCTGAGCTGAAGGTTCCGGTCTACAGCTTATACGGGGAGGTGCGCACGCCCAGCGATTCCATGCTCGAGGGTCTGGATGCGTTTCTGTTCGATATACAGGATGTGGGGGCACGTCCCTACACCTATGTGTGGACACTCAAAAACTGCATGGAGGCCTGCGCTCAGAAGGGTATCCCGGTATGGGTTCTGGACAGGCCTAATCCGATCGGGTGTCTCGGAATGGACGGTCCCATGCTTTCTGAGGAGTTTTTCTCGTTCGTGGGCGGTGCGACTATGCCCCTTTGCCACCGGATGACCATGGGGGAGATGGCGCTTCTGATAAAAAAACTTTATGTCGGGGATTGCGATCTCAATATAGTGTGGATGGAGAACTGGTGGCGCGATTCGCTCTGGAGCGAGACCGGCTTGCCCTGGGTGCTCCCTTCGCCCAATATGCCCACTCTCGACACCGCTGTGGTCTACCCCGGTCAGGTGCTTCTTGAAGCCACCAACCTTTCAGAGGGGCGTGGAACCACAAGACCATTCGAACTGTTCGGTGCTCCCTATTTGAAAGTTACTGAGGTTGTATCGATGCTTCAGAAGGAGAACGTGCCGGGTTGTCTTTTCAGAGAGCATGGGTTTATACCTACCTTCCAGAAGTGGAAGGGCGAGTTCTGTGCCGGATTGCAGATTCATATTACTGATGCAAGAACTTTCCGGCCTGTGCAGACAAGCGTTGCACTTCTGAGCGCAATTCTGAAAACTGCCTCCGATGAGTTCCAGTTCAAAGATCCTCCATATGAATATGAGTATGAGAAGATGCCTTTTGATATTCTGGCCGGAGATACGCGTTTGCGGGATGCTTTAGTAAGCGGAGTGCCGGTTGAGGAAATCAGAGGTGAATGGGAAAAGGAATACGCTGTCTGGAGCGAACTGTTTTCAGCAGTTTCACATTACCCGGAGAAACGCTTGTGAGGGGTTTCATTCTTGCTGCCGGATTCGGAACACGCCTTAAACCGCTAACCGACCATATCCCCAAGGCGCTCGTGCCGGTTTGCGGCGAACCGCTTCTGGGCAGGAACCTCAAGGCTCTGACTGATGCGAAAGTGTTCTCGGCGTTAGCTGTCAATACCCACTATCTCAACCATCTGGTGGAAGATTTCAGAAAGAAATCTGAAATAGAGTTCGATATCTTTCATGAGGAGAAAGAGATCAGAGGTACAGGCGGGGCGCTTGATTTCGCGCGGGATTTTCTCTCCGGGGATAATACGTTCTTTGTCGCCAATGTGGATATTCTGAATAATTTCGATATAGCGGATATGGCCAGGCGGTTTGAAGAATCCGGGCGTATCTGTTCGCTTGTTTCGGTCCCGGCAGAGGACCAGGGGACAATACTTTACGATCTGAGCAGCGGGGATTATCTGGGCGTCAGAAGTGAGGAAAACTCTTTCCCGAATGCGTCAGGAGCCGATTTTACCGGGGCGGCTTTTTACAGAAGAGAGTTTCTCGATTTTGTGGGTGGGAGTGACTTTTCCATCATTCCTGTATGGAAAAGAGCGGCCCAAAAAGGTTTTGTCCCCGGGATCATCACTCCGGACAGCTCCTGCTGGTGGAGGGACATCGGGACTCCGGCCGCTCTTGCCCAGGTGCATTTTGATCTACTCGAGGGCAGTCTGGAGCTGAATGTTCCGGAGCATTTCGAGCTGGACAGAAACAACAAAATCTGTTCCAGAGCTGGCGTAAAGCCTGCTTTGCTTGGGCCGTACTCCTGGTACGAACCTCACAGTGCTCCGGCCGGCTATTCCATATCCAGAAGCATTGTGCTGGGTGAAGGGACTGTTCAGAGGGACACCGCGGGATCGATCGTAACCGAGTGGGGAGAAATCAGGTTGTAAATGGAACTCACACCTGCACAGATAAAATTTCTAACTGAATATACAGACGATTTCAGACTGTCGGACTGGAACGTGGAGCTGGCCGGCCAGGCGGGCTCGCAGCGGAGATTCATAAGGGTGAGCAGAGGGGATCGGTCCTTCATACTCATCGAGTGGGACAGCAGGGATGAGGACTGGCCCAGATTCCTGACGATCGAGGCGGAACTTTCCACTTCCGTTCCGTTTCTTCCGCGCATCTACTGTAGCGACCCCCGTCACGGTCTGATTCTTGAGGAGGACCTGGGTTCGTTGACTCTCAAGCAGTTCTGCGACGAGAATGCCGGAAACAGCAGTGTAGTCATGGATATGTACAGAAGAGTTATCGATGCCCTTTTCAGCTGGCAGCAGGTAGACGTATCGGAGAGTGAAGTGATATCCTCCCGTGAAATGGATTTGGATGTTTTCATATGGGAGAGCGCCTATTTTGCCAGGCACTGTGTCACTGAGTATTTCGGTCAGGAGCACTGTCTTACAGAAGAATGGGAAGAGGAACGGTCAAGGATGGCACTCTATGCTTCCGGTCTTGAAAAAGCCTGCATGCATCGGGATTTCCAGTCTGAAAACATCCTTGTTTACAATGGTGAGATCCGTTTTGTGGACTATCAGGGTGCCCGGCTGGGTCCTCCCCAGTACGATCTCGCCTCGCTTCTCTACGATCCCTATATTGGAATTCTTGACCGAAGAATAACGGAAGAGCTGCTTGATTATTACATTTCTAAATGGAATTGCGCTCTCGATGTGAAGAGTTACTACATCTGTTCCGCCCAGAGGCTTATGCAGGCTCTGGGCGCCTATGGAAACCTCTCACTTCACAAGGGTAAGCCCTGGTACGGTGAATTCATACCCGTCGCCCTCAAGAGGCTTGATTCGGTGTTCGGGCACCTTCCCGAGTATCCTGCCATGGGGAATGTGGTGCGGTGCTGTCTTGAGAGCATGGAGGCCTGCGGGCTTGCGGTGAAGGGGGATACTGCCTCGGGAGAGTAGACACGGGTGTTAGGATTAGGAGTTATACTTCGACT
>JBKHHW010000154.1:0-7684 GCA_046538945.1 Chitinispirillaceae bacterium
CCTCAGATTACCGCAAGCACATCGCTTTCGCGTACGATAAGGTAATCCTCACCGTCAATGTTCACTTCCGTTCCGGAGTATTTGCCGTAAAGCACCTTATCGCCCTTCTTGAGGCTCATTTCGATCTTCTGGCCTTTGTCGCTGATTTTACCGGGGCCCACAGCGATCACCTCGCCCTTCTGAGGTTTTTCCTTGGCGTTGTCGGGAATGATGATCCCGCCGGCTGTTTTCTCCTGAGCTTCCATAGGTTTGAGAATGACGCGGTCTTCCATTGGCTTGACGTTCATACTTTATAAACCTCCTGAATGGTTGTTGAAACATTGGACTGACTTCTTGGATGCCTTCCGATTATGCAATATGCATGCCAGGTTGAAGGCGTGCCTCGGGTGTGTAATTGTGAAGGTGCCGGAGGGGAGGCGTTCCAATGTGAAACGAAAAGGTGTTTCGTTTTGGGGCAGTCGAAACAGTGGGTGGAAGAAGAGGTGCGGGTCGGGCCAAAAATGCCTTGCGAACAGAATCGTCTCTTCATTGACTCCCGTGGTGCTAATCATCTATATTTGGATATTTATTTTCGGATTTTCAGAGTCACTTTACAGGTTATCATGATCATTGCCATTGACGGTCCTGCGGGATCGGGGAAAAGTTCGACTGCACGAGCGGTGGCCGCCAGACTGGGGATCACCTATCTGGACACGGGGGCCATGTACCGAGCGGTTACGCTCAAGGCGCTTCGCCAGGGGGTCCCGTTCGATGATGACCAGGCACTGGACCGGATCATGCAGGAGACGGTGATCGGTTTCGAGGGTGTAGCTCCCGATACCCGCATCATTATGGACGGGGAGGATGTGAGCGAGGAAATCCGCGGTAACGAGGTGACCAGGAACGTTTCCGACTACTGCGCCCGGGATGTGGTACGCAAATCGCTGGTTGATCAGCAGCGTGCCGTTGCATCAGGCCAGTCGGTTGTGTGTGAAGGCAGGGATATCGGGACTGTGGTGTTTCCCCATGCCCAGCTTAAGATCTTCATGATTGCTTCAGCGGAAGAGAGAGCCCGCAGGCGGCAGAAGGATTTCCTCAGAATGGGAGTGACAAAGTCAGTTGAGGAGCTTGTGGAGGAGATAGAGGCCCGCGACCACAAGGATTCCACCCGGCGGAACAGTCCCCTTCTCAAGGCGGACGATGCGGTGGAGATGGATACCACCGGGATGACACTGGAAGAGCAGATTACTTATATAGTGAATAGGGCATCCCCGTTTTTTCGATGAGAACAGGGCGGCCAGGTAACCGTATCTTTTAACCTTTAACCAACATACTACAGGAGTCAGAACCAATATGACGGATTCTGAAATGAACCCCCGCACCGGGGTTGATGCCTCAGGCAACGCGGTCGATCTCTCGGATTTCGAGGAGAGTTACTACAAACAGGGTCAGGTCGAGGAGATCCTGAAGGCGTACGACAAATCTCTTGAAGGAATTGAAGAGGGACAGGTGGTCAGCGGTAAAATCCTGCGCATCACCGACAAGGAAGTCATCGTCGATGTGAACTTCAAGTCTGAAGGTATCATTCCTATCTCCGAATTCAAGAACGTCCAGGATTTCAAGCCCGGCGACCGCATAGATGTCTTTCTGGAACAGGTCGAGGACAGCGAGGGGCAGATTATCCTTTCCAAATCCCGCGCGGATTTCCTCAAGGTCTGGGACACCATCTACGAAGCCTATGAAGAACAGAACACTGTCGAGGGTCGTCTTGTCCGCCGCATCAAGGGTGGTGTGGTGGTTGATCTCTTCGGGGTGGATGCGTTTCTGCCCGGTTCACAGATCGATCTTCGCCAGATACCCGATATGGATGCAATCATCGGTGAGACTTTTAAGTTCCGCGTTATCAAGGTCAACAAGGCCCGCCGCAATATCGTCGTGTCCCGCAGGGTTATTCTTGAAGAGGACCGTTCGGCTTTGCGCGAGAAGATTCTCGCCGATCTGGAAAAGGGTCAGATACGGGAAGGTACGGTCAAGAATATCACCGATTTCGGTGCCTTTATCGATCTGGGCGGTGTGGACGGACTCCTCCACATCACCGACATGTCCTGGGGCCGCGTGAATCATCCTTCGGAAATCGTGGCACTGGGAGACAAGCTCAAGGTCAAAGTGCTTGATTTCAATGAAAATAAGGAACGCATCTCCCTGGGTCTCAAGCAGCTTACCGAGCATCCCTGGAAGGGAATCGAGGAGAAGTTTCCTGAAGGTTCCAAGGTGCGTGGGAAGATCGTATCCATTACCGATTACGGTGCTTTCATGGAGCTTGAGAAGGGGATCGAGGGGCTTATCCATATTTCGGAGATGTCCTGGACTCAGCACATCAAGCATCCCTCGAAGATTGTGGGAATCGGTGACATCGTGGAAGCCATTGTTCTCAAGATCGACAAGGAAAGCCAGAAGATTTCTCTCGGTTTCAAGCAGCTTGAACCCGATCCGTGGGAAAACGTGCCTTCCGAATTTCCTGTGGGAACGGTTGTTACCGGCAAAATCCGTAACATCGCCGCCTTCGGTGCCTTTGTGGAACTCAAGGAGGGTGTGGACGGGCTTATCCACATTTCTGATATGTCATGGACAAAGAAGATCAATCATCCCGGTGAGCTTCTCAAAAAAGGTGATACAGTGGAAGTCAAGGTGCTTGATATCGATCAGGATAAGCGCCGTATTTCTCTTGGAATCAAGCAGCTTTCCGAGGATCCCTGGGAAGAGCTTGCCAAGGAATACACTGTCGGAACCGAATTTTCCGAATGTGAAGTGGCCCGCATACTGGATCGTGGTATGGTGGTCAATATCACTCCCGATGTCGAGGGTTTCATTCCTCTCAACCAGCTCGGTGAAGAGGTGAATCATCCTTCCCGCATCTACAAGGTGGGAGACAAGGTTCCTGCAACTGTGATCGAGTTTGATCTGGAGGGACGCAAGATTGTCCTGAGTATAAGTGAGTTTTTCAAGGACAAGGATGAATCGCTCTGGAAAGAACATCAGGCCGCTTTTGCTGTAAAGCCCGAGGGCAAGCAGGCCAAGAAGGCTGCGGAAGCGGAAGAGGCTCCGCAGGAAGAGGCTGCAAAAGAGTCTTCCGAGGAGGGTTCTGAGGAAAAGAGTGCCGAGGAAAAAAAGGAAAGTTCTTCCGAAGAGAGTTCTGAAGAATAAGACTGCTGGCTTCGGTTTTTGAATACAACGGTTCCGGGCTTTTGTTCGGAACCGTTTGTTGTTGTAGCCGGATTCGAAGTGAATCGGGTGGGCATGGAAGACTGCAGTAACTACTTTACTTGTAATCCGCGGAAGACAGATCAACCTGATAAATGCGAAAGGGAGGATGTGTATGGAAATGCGCAGACTTGGCAACAGCGACATGGAGATTTCCAGAATCGGCCTGGGTACATGGGCGATAGGGGGTAGCTGGCGCTACGGATGGGGAGGTCAGGAAGACAAGGATTCTCTCGCCACTATTCATGAAGCGGTTGAGCGGGGGGTTAACTGGATCGACACTGCCGCAATTTACGGCCTGGGCCATAGCGAGGAAGTTGTGGGAAAGGCCTTAAAGGAGCTGTCCGCCAAACCGTATGTTTTCACCAAATGCGGACTGCGGTGGAAGACGGAGGACAATCCTAAAAGAGAGGGATATTCCATTCTCAAGGCGAAAAGCGTGAGAGAGGAGGCGGAAAACAGCCTGAAGCGGCTTGATGTGGAGGTGATTGACCTCTACCAGATCCACTGGCCCAATCCTGCCGGGGATATCGAGGAGGCCTGGACTGAAATGGTCAAGCTTAAAGAGGAGGGGAAGGTCCGCTGGATCGGAGTATCAAATCACAACGTCGCCCAGATGGAGCGGCTTGGACGCATCGCTCCTATCACTTCACTTCAGCCTCCCTACAACCTCATAAACCGGATAGTGGAGAAGTCCATTCTGCCCTACTGTGCGGAGAGAAATATAGGTACTATAGTTTATTCACCCATGGGTGCGGGGCTTCTTACAGGTAAAATGACCCGGGAGAGGGTCGGGTCTCTTCCCGAGGATGACTGGAGAAAGCATGATGTCAATTTTAACGAACCGAAGTTCAGCCGCAATCTGAAGATTGTGGAGGCGCTCGGGAGGGTTGCGGAGAGAAAGGGGGCTACTGCTGCGGAAATTGCCGTCGCCTGGACACTTAAGAATCCTGCCGTCACCGGGGCAATTGTGGGTATGCGCCGTCCTGATCAGGTAGGTCAGGTGATGGGCGCGGCCGATATCGAATTGACCGGGGAGGATATCCGGGAAATCGAAGAGGCATGAAACGAATCTTTTCGGGGGTGAAGAGATTCACCTCCGAACGCTACTCTTCCTTTCTGATTACTACTGCTTCCACTTCGCTGAACCTTTTCATAACATTACGGCCGATTCCGAAAAAACAGACTCTGGTGGCCATGTCCATCGTACCGATCTGGGGTATGATGTTTTCCATATAGAGCTTGAGGGTGTCATTTTCTAGTGCGGCTTTCTGGATTCTGAGCTGATTGGCTCCGCTCGGTTCGCTTTTCAGGTAGGCATAAACCACGCTGTCTTGGAAAAATTGCTGGCTGTAGAAATCTGTTGCGGTATCGGGAGCTGTGAATTCGCCGGGGTGTCTGTTGAGAAATGTCTTCCACTTACTGTGGGTGTCGATGAGAATGGGGGTGTTGTAGTTGTAGTCATCCTGCCATTGGGCTCTGTACTCGGCACCTTTGAAATGGATTCGATTGTCGGGCGAGGGGGTGGTTTGTGAGTGAGGAGTCGAATCGGTGTTTCTGGCTGGGGCGGCGCATCCGGAGAGGAGAGCCAGGAGGAGAATGGTGACGGAGGTGGTCTTTAGTGTCATGTTCGTTTCCTTTGGGAAAGAGGGGTAAGGAATAAATATAAATGGAGGACTGCTGGGAGGGGAAAGGTTGTTAAATGCAGAGAAGGATTTGATGGGGAGCTTTTGAAATATGTGATTTTCAAAGGCAATAGCGCCTGAATTAGTCATTAGTGGTGTTTTGAGGCCCGAAATAGGGGAAAAACCGAATATTTTCCGCAGTTGTACCAAAAAACTTGCATACTGTTCATTTGAACAGTATATTAGGAAGGTATTGAAAATACTCTTTCAAATCTTCCTTGGAGAACAATCATGAGAATCAGATTTTCGGGACGACACACAGACCTGCCTGTCATAAAAAAAGTTCAGGACTCCACGTTTGAACGTCCCTGGGCCGTTTCCGAAGCTGTTCCGTTCAGTGGTTCGAGGGTGCCGCTTAAGGCTGCCCAGTTTTCCATCAAGGGGGGATTTATAGGTTCCGGAGCGCAGAGGCGCATGGTGATTGTGGGAAAGATCGGCAGATTTTAAAAGGAATCGATTTACCTTGGATGGATTACTGGAACTTTTCATAATTCACTTTTGGTTAAGAAAGCATATAAATAGTACATTTGGACGGAAATTATAAAGGCTGAGCTATATGTTATATGAAAATCAGAATCCTCTCACTTCCGAACAGAGTCGGGTTCTTCAGTACATAGTCAATTACAGAGATGAGTATGGTTTCCCTCCCACCGTGCGGGAAATAGCCGAGCAGCTTGGGTACCGCAGTGCCAATAACGTGCGGCAGCATCTGAGGCTGATTGAGCGCAAGGGGTATATACGCATTACGGGCGGTCGGGCACGGGGTATAGAAGTAATGAGTGACCCGTTCGGGGAGGAGCGGGAGGAGAGTCCTGAAGGAGTGCCGCTGGTGGGATCGGTTGCCGCAGGTAAGCCTATCACCGCTGTTGAGAATCTGGAGGGGTATCTGACCCTGGACAGGTCGATTTTCAGGGGTGAGGATCTGTTTGCTCTGCGGATCCGGGGTGAAAGCATGACCGGTATAGGTGTTATGGATAACGATATCGTGGTGGTGCGAAAAAGAAGCACTGCTGAAAACGGAGAAGTCATTGTCGCTCTTCTGGATGGAGAGGCTACTCTGAAGCGTTTTTTCCGCAGAGAAGACTGTATCGTTCTGCATGCCGAAAATCCTGTGTTCAGGGATATTGTAGTGCCTGAAGGGGGCGATATTCAAATCCTTGGCAAGCTGGTGGGGGTTATAAGGAAGTATTGATATGCGTTTCGGGTTTCGTCATGAATGTGCAGAGTAGTTTTCCCGATGGTAAGTTTTCTGAAACTGTAGTACTCTATCCGGGGGCGATAACCGGCACAGTTTTCTCAGCATCATCACATTATCATAGATAAATTTTTCTTTTCTCCAAAAAAACGAACTGTCATGGATGTCCACAGCAAACTCAAGCTCCTGTCCGATGCGTCACGATACGACCTGTCATGCGCCTGCGGGACCAAAAACCAGGACCAGCGTGTGCGGGGCAGTGATGGTGCCTGGCTTTATCCGGTATCTCTTCCAAACGGCGGATTTTCCGTCATGCTCAAAACCCTTATGTCCAATGTCTGCACAAGTGACTGCGGTTATTGTCCTTACAGAAGTATGGCGGATGTTCCCCGGTGCACCATTAGTCCTGACGAGATGGCATCTGTTTTTCTGGAGTATGTGCGGCTGAAAAAGGTGTTTGGAATTTTCCTGAGCAGCGGTGTCGTGGGGACTCCGGACCGCACAATGGAGCTGCTCAATTCGACTGCTGCCATTCTGCGGAAGAAACACAACTACAGAGGTTATATACATCTCAAGATCATCCCCGGAGCATCTGATGGGGCAGTGGACGAAGCCTTGTCTCTTTCAAATGCTGTTTCCATAAACATTGAAGCACCGGGAGAGAAGCATGTCTCGCACCTTTCCCGAAAAAAGGATTTCAAAAAAGATATTATCGGTCCCATGCAGCGAATCGCTCAACAGACCTCCAAAGGAATGAAGTATTCCCGGGTGAAGCAGTCCACCCAGTTTATAGTGGGTGCTTCGGATGAAACCGATGCCGAGATTGTGAAGTACACTGCGGGCCTGTATGAGCGTCTCAGTTTCAACCGGGTGTACTTTTCCGCTTATCAGCGGGGTTTGGGAAGTGAAGATATCCCCGGTGAACAGTACAAGACGAGCCGTGCCGATGAAATGTTTGTCAGAGAGCATAGGCTGTATCAGGTTGATTTCCTTTTCCGCAAATATGGTTTCAGGGGTGATGATATTCAGTTTGACGGCAACGGGAGACTTTTTTATGATCGTGATCCCAAGCTGGTATGGGCTCAGAGTCACCCTGAGCTCTTTCCGGTGAGTGTTAATCGGGCGGATATGTCCATGCTGCTGCGGGTGCCGGGGATAGGGCCCCAGACTGCTCGCCGGATTGTCAGAATTCGTAAAGAGGGCAAAATCAGTTCAGCTGAAATGTTGCCGCTAAAAGGAAAACGGCTTGCGCTGGCGAGGGAATACATCAAACTCTGAAAACAGTTCAATTAACTATAACTATATGTGAAAAGGAGAGATACGTGGCTTCAGATAAGGAGTTTGTGGAGTATGTCGTGGGTCAGATGTGTGATGCTGGTCCTGTCACGTTCAAAAAAATGTTCGGGGAGTATGCTGTCTACTGTGATGGTAAGGTTGTCGCTTTGGTCTGTGATAATTGCCTCTACATTAAACCGACAGAAGGTGGGCGCAGATTCATTGAGAACGTAGTGGAAGCTTCGCCGTATGCGGGAGCAAAGCCTTATTTCCTGATTGGGGATAAGAT
>JBKHHW010000035.1:0-24232 GCA_046538945.1 Chitinispirillaceae bacterium
ATTCTCTCGTCTCCAATTCTCTCGTCTCCAATTCTCTCGTCTCCAATTCTCTCGTCTCCCACACCCCTCCCCGGTCCTCTTTTTGCTTCCCCTTCACAAGACACCCGCAAACCCGAAAAAGAGATCTACAATGATAAAACAAGCCATTCCTCCCTATATGCCCTCCATAAAGATCCGCGGGGAGTTCCTCCGCTTTCTGACCATAGGAACTCTGGCATTCGCGGTAGACTACGGAGTCTTTGCACTCGCAGTACGCTACATGAATTCGGATTCAGGATATCTGTTAAGGCATTCTCTCAGCAGCGGGCTGGGTTTCATGTTGAGTTTCACACTCAACAGAATATGGGTGTTCAGATCAAAGGAAAAACTTCTCTTTCAGCTGCTCAAATACTCTTTTCTGTTCGGAGTGAATCTAGCTCTCTCAAACGCGCTTCTCTACATGCTCATTCACACTCTGGAAATTAACCCCCACCTGTCAAAGCTGGGAGTTGTCCTATTCATCACGGTCTGGAATTTCGTAATCTATAAGGTAATCGTCTACAACGACACCCTCCTGACCCGGGTTCTATCGCGTCTTTCTGTCCGGAACAGCTGATGACGAACTGATATCCTTTCTGAACCCGCCATATTCACCCAGCATTTCACTTTTGCCAAAAGTGCCGAAATCATGCTCTTCGTCGGCATGTTCCGTCTTAATCACCCTCAGGGGAGAAACTGCCCTGTCCAGACACAAAGGGATTCGCGGCACCATGCTTATATCCTCGCCCAGAAACGCCAGTATAAACTGAATCCCCAGAGCAATGGGCAGTGCTGAAAGCATGACTGTCCCCGCAGAAGCGACGATACCCGAATTAACACTATCAAACCAGTGAAAAGCACCGATCGTTACACCAGCTAACAGGAGCAGAATCCCGAACACCAGTTCGAGAGATCCGAGAGTGAAATTCCGGATAAAATAGCTGTAGAAAACGCGCTTTAGGAAGTTGGTGCAGTGATGAGCCAGGAACTCACCCGCGATTTTGTTTATCTTCAGACTGCTGACCTCACCCTGATACACAGATCTCATCGGCACATCCTTCACAACCGCCCTGACAATGCTGAGCTGAAACAGCATGTCGGATTCAAAAAAATATCTTTTGGACACTTTATCAAGTGGAAGATCGGCGGCCACCGAGGCATGGATGGCGGTATAACCGTTTGTCGGATCGAAGATATTCCAGTACCCGGTAGAGAACTTGTTGAGAAAGGAAAGCATGGCATTTCCCATTTTTCGCATAAAAGGCATTCCCCGCAGAAACTCCATAAGATAAAAACGGTCACCTTTGGTGTAATCGGCCTGTCTCTCAGCCAGGGGACGTATCAGAGTGGGAATAAACGCCGGGTCCATCTGCCCGTCTCCGTCGATTTTGACTATTATGTCCGCCCCATTCTTCAGGGCCGCTTTGTAGCCGGAGATGACCGCACCCCCTACCCCCTGGTTCTGTGAGTGATAAATGACCTTTACCCTGGGATCGGTACAGTTCTGCTGGATGAAAGCGCCCGAATTCTCCGGACAGGCATCATCGACACAATAAATACTGCTCACCTCTCTGCCCACCTTCTCCAAAACATCCAACACATACTGCTTAACCCTGTAGCAGGGAATCACTACCGCTATGTTCATATCGCCCTCTTGCAGTCTGAAGCTCTTACTGTAACGATTCACTCTGTGCTCTGCAGATCTATGCTACAGCAAAAATCATTACCATTGTCAGACTGAAGAAAAACGCTTTTTTCCGAATTTTACTCTCGGCGGAATTCTTCAGAAGCGGTGTACAGTAAACAGGAGAATTCAGCGGTGAATTGAATAGCTCAATCTACGAAAAAAAATTCCGGAGGTGAACGGGAATTCATCTCCGGAATCAGATCTGAGACCGGTAAGGAGGCTACAGTCATTCCTTATTCCATAGGACACTTCTGAAAAGCTTTGTACCGTTTGTCTTTGGACACAAGCCACTTTTCCACTTTCGGATCAAGATCACAAATCTTGTTCAGATGAACGCCCACATACTTCAGATTGGGCATTTTGGTCATGAATTCAGGTAATGTGGTCAGCCTGTTGTCTTTGAGATAAATTTCCTTAAGGGACTCGAGCTTGGAAATGCATTCCGGCAGAGTGGTGAACCTGTTTCCCCACATCTGGAGCAGTTCAAGGCTTGTCAGCTGACCGAACTCTTCGGGCAGATCGCTCAACTCGCAGTAACGGATATCCAGTTTCAGCAGCTTTGAAAGATTGCCGACAGAGGCAGGCAGCTCTCCCAGAGGATTGCTTCCCAGGTTAAGTTCCCTCAGTTCGGTGAGGTTGCCGATCTCCTCGGGCAGCGATCTGATCATATTGTCCTGAATCTGAAGATTCATGAGTGCGGTGAGCTTGAAGACGCCCATGGGGAATTGGGAAAGGCCATCCTGGGATACATCACGGTTGGAGAGGTCAAGAACGGTCACGCGGCCGTCCTCAAAGGTAGCCACATCATCCACCGTCATCGTTTTCAGCCCGCTTTCATCCAGAATCGAACGCACCAGGACGCGTTCATCCACAGGCGCAGCACTCTGTTCGACAGTTGAGGAATCCAGCTCAGGGGACTCACTCTCCTGCGCGCTCACAGCAAAAACCAGCAAACCGATCAGCAAAAAGAATCTCTTCATAACGGTCCTCCCTTCTCTCCCTTTCATGTTACAATTTGAGGATAGAAAAAAACAAAAGCGTTCAAGGTTCAGGTGTTACTGGGTTCAGCATTGATTAAGAAATTTGATCTGAGCGGAATTTTGCTGATCGAGCTCTCAGATCAGCGCTGACCATCAAACGTTCCTTAAATAAATCCTGCCGCTTGCAAATTCAACTGTTGGCACCCCCCATTTCTGGCCCCTGAACTGATGCTGAAGAGAGGCCGATTAATTATTTTGTCCTATTCGGAATGCTTCCGCATTCTGAATACAAAGGCGCTGTTATAGGAAAAATCAGCTATAAAGGAGAAGAAATGGACAAAGAGACAATAGAACGGAATCTGGAAAACTGCCTTGATGACAGTTCATTTCTTAACCTTCCCGGCTTCAAACGGGGAAAGGTGAGAGACAGTTTCGATCTGGGAGACAAACTGGTTCTCATCACCACGGACCGGCAGAGTGCTTTTGACAGAATACTGGCCCAGGTGCCGTTCAAGGGCCAGGTGCTCAACCAGGTCAGCGCGTTCTGGTTTGAAAAAACGGCACACATAGTCAAAAATCACGTGGTATCCATTCCCGATCCCAACGTGCTGATCGCAAAAAAATGCCGCGTTTTCCCGATCGAGTTCGTGGTCAGAGGCTATCTCACCGGTTCCACAGACACATCCGCCTGGACACTTTATTCAAAAGGTGAACGGAACATCTGCGGGAACAGACTTCCCGAGGGAATGGTGAAGAACCAGAAATTCGAAACGCCGATTCTCACCCCCACCACCAAATCGGAAGCTCACGACGAAAGCATCTCGGCCGAAGAGATTGTCAGTCGCGGGATCATCGGGGGCGACACCTGGCGAAGACTCGAAGAGATTGCTTTCAGTCTCTTCAACTTCGGAACGGAACTGGCCTCCCGGAACGGACTCATTCTGGTCGACACCAAATACGAACTTGGCGTGGATGAAGAAGGAGAGATTGTGTTAATTGACGAGATCCACACCCCCGATTCATCGAGGTACTGGATAAAGGAGAGTTTCGAGAAGAGAATGCACAAAGGGCTGGAACCGGAGAACATCGACAAGGAATTTCTGAGACTCTGGTTCAGAGAGCATTGCGATCCGTACAAAGACGAAAAGCTGCCCGAAGCGCCCAGGGAGCTTGTAACCGAACTGTCCTCAAGGTACATACGGCTCTATGAGATGATCACCGGACAGACGTTCCAAACGGACGAGAGTATGCCCGTAAAGGAACGGATCAGGAAGAATTTGAGCAGTCTTTTATGAGGATCTGTTTTTCAGGATCAGCAGAGCTTTTCTGAACGAGAAAAGTGCGTTCAGGAGCAAAGCCGAGAAGATGAGAATGAAAAACGCGTTCTGGAAGAAGCCTGTTCTGATGAAATGAACGTAGGAAGCGGTCAGGCCACATCCGGGACACCAGCCGAGAATTTTCTGAACCGGGCACTGCCAAAGAGCGGAACCGTTCCCGAAAGCTCTCTGGGCAGCATAGGCTGTCCAGAGCAGAAAAGGAAGATTATAGCCAACAACTACATTCAGAAGTTTACGACTGACGGTCGAGCTCGTTTCCGTCCGCATCCTTGAGATTACCGGTGACAATCAGAATGAAATCTATAATGGCCCAGATACCGCATCCGCCCAGTGTCAGAAGTTTCACAATTCCAAGTCCGGTATATCCCAGGTAGAACCGATCGACACCGAGGCCGCCCAGAAAAAAGGAAAGAAGAACGGCTGTCACAAAGCTGCGTTTCTGCTGCATAGAGAAAACCTCCTGAATAAAGACGAAAGTGCACAAGTATTACCAAATTATAATATATTGGCCGCAACAGTCAATAGGAAACCCGCATTTTCCCGAAATATGAGCTTATCACACCACCGGAGAAGGCATAAACAGCTGCACGAAAGTGCGTTCGGCAAATATATCGGTCATTCCCGCAATGTAATCAGTCACGATCCTCCATGAAGGAGTTCGCTCATTATAGTTTGTATTCTTGATGAAGTGGAAGAAGGTGGACAAAATCGGAGCATCACGCGTGACCACATTAACAAAAGAAAGGTCCCGTCCGAAATCGGATCTAAAAAAAATCTTGTCGATCTCATGGTACAGAAGCTCGATCATATTGACCGCCTTCTTGCTCTTGCGTTCCACCTCGGGATGCTTGTAAATGTGGACGTAGTTGAACTCCTTGAGCTCTTTCATCAGTTCGAAAACCTCAGTGCTCATCTCAACGGCATCCTTGCCGGCACTGTTTGCAATCGTATCATTGACAAAATTTCCGATGATCTTTCCGTTTTCGGTTCCCAGATTCTTCGCTATGCTGGAAGGGATGTCCTCTTTGCGGATCAGCTTTGCCTTTATGGCGTCTTCCAGGTCTCTCCCCAGATATGCTATCCGGTCAACCAGACGCACAAGACACCCTTCGAGTGTTGAAGGAAGGCAGACTCTGTCGTTTAATCTTTCGAGCTCCAGAAGGTTTCTGCTACGGTCAGGAGCAACGATCTGGTCGAAATGCTCCCCGCAATGGGTTATGATTCCATCCCGGACCTCGTAGGTAAGATTCAGGCCATCACCGTAATTGGTCAACTTGTCCACCACTCTCAGACCGTGTATCTCGTGCATGAATCCGCCCTCGACTCCCTTGTCCCGCAGAATCCGGTCCAGAACACGCTCTCCGGCATGACCGAACGGAGGATGACCCAGGTCGTGCCCCTTTGCTATGGCGTTGATCAGATCGATATTGAGGTTAAGACAGCGGCCTATCACAGAAGCGATGCTTGAAACGTGAAGGACGTGCTCCATTCTGGTGCAAATATGATCATTATTGGGAGACAGAAAGACCTGGGTTTTGTGCTTCAGTCTCCTGAACGGCGGAGAGTGAAGAATACGGGTTTCGTCGCGTGCAAACTCAAGACGGAAAGGGTCCCTTTTTATGGGACTGCGCCTCCCCAGCGATTCACTGCTCTTTTTGGCAAATGGGCTGAGTTTCTCTTCATCTTCCAGCAGAAATTGTCGTATATCGAATTCAATTTTCATAGTCGCGTAAGAATTGCTGAATGAAATTTTCCTGTTCTGATGTTTCTATTGCCGGCCGGACCTTTCTCACAGCAGATATTGCCGACCAGGGTGACAGGGAAAAAAGTTTTCCGAGAACGCAGGAAAGAACCAGTCCGGTTCTGCCGATTCCCGCATGGCAGTGGACACATACCGGCTTCTCACTCTGTATACTGGTCACCAGTTCTTCCACCAGAGAGGCGAATTCATCCGACTTCCGTGGAACGCCGAAATCGGGAATCGGAAAATAGATCCAGGCCAGTCCCGAGCGGCCGCAGATCTCTTCAACCGGCCCCTGGGGAAGAGTAAGGGACACAAGGGTTCTGACCCCCTGGTCCGCCAGCCACTCGATGTCGCTCTCTTCTCCGGTGCACTTTGGCATCGATGAACCGGAGAGCTTTGATGGAACAACCCAGGAGAAATTCTTCAGCGACACATTTTACCTTTCAGTTTAGGATAAATCAAAACCAGTCATACAAAATAGTACTATTCTTCACCTGTTTTCCATAGCAAATCACTTCGAAACACCCAAAATTGAGTGTTCTGCATTCAAAGCAGAGAAGACGTACTAATTTCGATTATATGAAACCAGAACATCTCCTGTATTGAAACTTACCCTGCAACTGCTTTATTTTATGTTTCCTTTGAGCTTTTAATAATACAAACACACAAACGTATTCAGAAAACTATGACCAACATTCATTTATACATCATGATACCCTTCATTTCAGCCCTCATCGGATGGCTGACTAATTTCATTGCCGTGAAAATGATTTTCCGCCCCAGAAAAGAGGTGCGCGTTCTGGGCCTGTGTTTCATGGGACTCATACCCAAGCGCAAGGAAGACCTGGCGAACAAAATCGCCGATACGGTGGAGCGGGAGCTGATCTCCTATAATGATATTCGCAAGCTCGCTCAGGATGACGAATTCCACGACCGTACCGGAACCTTGATAAGATCCAAAATCGATGAATTCGTTGAGGCCAAAGTCGCCTCTAATCCGCTTCTTTCCATGTTCGTCACTCCGGAAGTCACGGATAAATTAACCGATGCACTCATGGAGGAACTGCACAGAAACATCCCCACGATGATCGACAATGTGCTTGATGCATTCGAGGAAAAGGTCGACTTCCGCAAGATCATAAGAGAAAAAATCAACAATTTCGAACTTGAACGTCTCGAAAAAATCGTTTATGATATCTCCTCCCGTGAACTCAAGTCCATAGAAATAATGGGCGGAGTTCTGGGGTTCATAGTGGGACTGGTCCAATTAGGCATTCTCCTTATCGGAGCAAATCATGGATAGAAGATATTCCGCACTTATACTGTTTCTGAGTTTATTGGTCCCGGGCGTGGGTGCACAGTCTGTATCGGTAAACCGGGACAGCATTACCGTGGGAGACACGTTTAATCTGAATGTCACTTTAACCGTTCCCAGCGAAAGCGATGTCATTTCACCAGACATTGAAAAAGATTTCGGGGATCTTGTGGTGCGGGATATGAACAGCGGCAGAAAAGAGGGCTCCAAAGAAGACACTCTTACATACAATTATATTATGACAACCTACGAACCGCAGAACTGCACCATACCGAAGCTCCCGTTCATTACCGGCGCCGATTCGACCTCCGACACGCTCCTTACCCAGGCGGTTCCCATCCATGTTCTTTCTGTTCTCCCCTCCGACTCGAATGTGACCTTGAAGGATCTCAAAGCTCAGCAGCGTGCGGGAAAAGCGCCTCTGTGGTGGCTCTGGATTGTCGCGGCGGTCACATTGGCAGGGCTCATTCTCCTGGCCAAGCGCCTTTTGACCAAGACAAAAGCCAAAGTACTTCCGGTTATCCCGCCCAAACCACCCTATGAGGAGGCTGTGGAAGCGCTCGAAAAACTTAAAAAAAGAAATCTCATTCAGCATGGATACATACAAGAGTATGTGTTTGAGCTTTCCGAAATATTCAAAAGATACCTGGGCCGACGATATGAAGTGAACGCGTCGGAATTCACCACGGAAGAGATGATCGACTGGCTCGACACCGCCACCATGGCAAAAGAGCTGAAAATGAATGCGGAATGGTTCTTCCGCACTTCGGATCCGGTCAAGTTTGCCAAATGGATACCCGAGATGCAGATAATAAATCGTTTTCTCAAGGAAGTGGAGGCGTTTCTGGAAGCGACCAAACCGGTTCCAGCCAGCGCTGAAAACGAGCAGAAGGAAACCGCGACAACACAGAAAACGGAGAACAAGGCATGAGATTCAAGGATCCTCAGTTTCTTTTTCTGCTCCTGCTCTGGATTCCCATGATCTGGCTTTATGTGGTCAGAGAAAGGAAAAGCAATGTCACCATTCGCTTTTCCGATCTTTCCCTACTCAAAAAACTGCCCGGCTCACCGTTTCTCAAAAGCCGGCATGTTCTTCCGGTTCTGAGGATGCTGGGATTCGGTTTTCTGGTCATCGCGCTTGCCCGTCCCCAGCAGGGGCAGACCGAAACAGAACAGACCACCGAGGGAATAGACATAATGCTTGTGGTGGACATTTCCGCAAGTATGAAGTCTCTCGATTTCAAACCGGAAAACAGGCTTGCCGTTGCCAAACAGCGAATCAAGGAATTCATAAACAAGCGGGAACACGACAGAATCGGCCTGGTATTGTTCGGAGCACGCGCCTACACCCGCTGTCCCCTCACTCTCGACTACAGTGTGCTGCATCAGATGGTGGATGAGATCGATTTTGCGGATTTCTCACATCAGACTGCCATCGGAACAGCTCTGGCCACCGCGGCCAACCGGCTGAGGGAGTCTTCGGGGAAAAGCAAGGTGATCATTCTTCTGACCGACGGGGCGAACAATACAGGCGACATACCGCCTATGACCGCCGCGGAAGCTGCAAGTGAGCTGGGGATGAAAATCCACACTATAGGAGTGGGAAAAGAGGGACAGGTTCCTTTCCCTGTACAGATGGTGAACAGGTTCACCGGAGAAAAGGTCGAACAGGTAAAAATGCTGGAATCGGACCTGAACGAGGAGGAGCTTGCCTCTATCGCTCAAACCAGCGGCGGAACTTTTTTCCGAGCGAAGAATTCAGAAGCCCTGAAAGACATTTATGATCAGATCGACAAAATGGAAAAAACCGAAATCAAGGCTCTGAGCTATACAACGTATTCAGAACATTTCTACCTGTGGCTCTGGATCGGCTTTCTTCTGCTGATCGCGGAAATGATTCTTCAGAAAACAGTTTTCAGACGTATACCGTGAGGAAGATATGCGATTCGGAAATCCGGAATTTTTTCTCCTTTTACTCCTTCTGCCGCTGCTGATTCTCTTTTTCGTCTGGGTGTACAGGCGCAAAAAAGCAGCGATGGAGCGCTTTGCGTCCGCTCCTCTGATAAAGAAACTGAGCACTTCAGCCGGTCCGTCGCGGTATATACTGAAAAGCTTTCTTTTCTGTTTCTTTACCTTATTTCTCATACTCGCACTGGTTAGGCCACGGTTCGGAGTGAAAATGGAAATGGTGGAAAGAAAGGGTGTGGATGTCATGGTCGCCCTTGATATTTCCCACAGCATGCTGGCTCAGGACCTGACCCCCAGCCGTCTGGAAAGGGCCAAACTTGAAATCCGCAAGTTCATCCGCCTGCTCAAAGGAGACCGGGTCGGTCTTATTATTTTCGCCGGAGAAAGTTTTGTGCAGTGTCCGCTCACGCTGGATTACGGAGCGGCAAACCTTCTGCTTCAGTCTGTAAGGTCCGACTGGGTGCAGATTCAGGGTACGGCTCTGGCCGATGTTATAAAGCAGGCCACGAAGGCTCTGGGAACAAAGCGCAAGAAGCACAAAGTACTTGTGATTCTCTCTGACGGAGAAGATCACGAAGGAAATGTGGAGGAAGCGGCCAAGGAAGCCAGAGAGAACAATGTGATCATTTACACCATAGGTATCGGATCGAAAACCGGTGTTCCCATACCCATGAGCAGCGGAAGCAACAACGTACAATACAAAAAAGATGATTCAGGGAATCTGGTGATGACCCGCCTCAATCCGCTGGTACTCGAGAAGATCGCACTAAAAACCAATGGTAAGTACTTTCATGCCGGAACAAACCTCGATCTCAGCAGGATCTATAACGAAATCGCAAAGATGGAGAAAAATGAATTCGGGATGAACAAAACCGTTTCCTATGAAGAACAGTACCAGATATTTCTCCTCTTAGCACTGCTCTTCCTGCTCGCCGAATACTTCGTATCTGAAAGAGCAAGGAAAAAAATTGTCTGGAAAGGTCGGTTTGAATGATGAAGCTTCTTTTCAGCGGAAATCTTCTGTCACCTGTTATGGTGCTGCTTTTCATCTGCAGCTTTGCTGCCACAACTGGAGCAGATGAGATTTTCAGCAAGAACAGAAAAGCAAACAAGCTCTACGAACAGGGCAAGTACGAGGAAGCTCTCAAACTTTACGAAGATGCCCTTCTTCTTGATCCTTCTGATAACCGTCTCAAGATGAACAAGGGATCAGCTCTGTATAAAAACGGAAACTACGAGGAAGCAGAAAAACTCTACAGCGACGCCCTGGCGCAGGAAAATAAGGATATCCTTGCCGATGCGCACTACAATCTGGGCAATATCCTTTTCAAACACGGCGAGCAGCTCGAGTCCTCTGCGGACCCCTCCGCCAACGAAAAATACCAACAGGCACTCGAGAACTACACCCGCACTCTTGAACTCCGTCCTGAGGACAAGGATGCCAAATGGAACCTGCAGCTTGCTCATCAGAAAGTCCAGATGATGAAAGAACAGCAGAACCAGTCCGGTAATGATGAAAAGGATGACAAGAACAAGGAAAAGGACAAGAATAAGGAAGAGCAGAAAGATCAGCAAAACGAAAAGCAAAACGAAAAACAGAACGAAAAGCAGCAGAATGAAGATGATCAACAAAAGGAATCCGAGCAGGAAGAACAAAATGAAGAACAGAATAAAGAGGAGCAAAAGCAGCAGAAGCAGTCTGCGGAAGAACAGAAGCAGAATGAGTCTGATATGAAAAAGGAGGAGGCTGCACGGCTTCTGGAACTGTATAGTGATGACGCCGATACGCTCAACAAGCCTAAAAGAAAACTGCCGGCCAGATTCAAACAACCGGAGAAAGACTGGTAAATGGAGTCGCAGTTCAAATTCGCGGAATGGGAAAACGGAAACGAAACGCTGAGAGGCTCACTTCACCTGTGTGATGGTGGGAACAGCCCCTGGGTTATTTTTTCACATGGTTTCACGGGACATCGCCTCGGCCCCGGTTATTTTTTTGTCAAACAGTCCCGGGCATTGGCAGAAATGGGAGTCTCATCGCTGCGCTATGATTTCAGAGGCTCAGGAGAGAGTGACGGTAACTTTCAGAACCAGACTTTTCCAACAATGTGTTCAGACCTGCTTTCGGCGACAAATCTCATCCGCACAAATTTCAGACCTTCTTCACTGTTTCTTTTCGGGCACAGTCTCGGAGGGCTGGTTTCGGCTGAACAAGTTTCACACATCAATGCCCGGGGACTTATTCTACTCTCAGCAGTCGCGGACCTGTCAAAGCGGGTCAGGCACGTGGACGCCATAAAGGAAAAAGGTCCAGACCAGGAGGGGCTCTATGAGTACGGACCTCACAAAATGAGCCTGCAGTTTCTTGAAGGGCTCAAAGGTATAGACCCTAAAGCATCGATAAACGGATTCAGCGGAGATGTTCTTGCTTTTCATGGGGATCGGGATGAAACCGTTCATATCGATGAATCCCGGATGTACATGAATTGGTGTGAGCAGAGAAACCGGGGGGACTTCACATTAGTTACAGTTGAAGGTGCTGATCACAACTACACCTCCGTTCAGCATGTGGACACAGTTATCACTACCGTCTGTTCATGGCTCAAGGAGCGGCTGTCATGAAAAAAATACTGAGTGCAGTGCTTTTGTCCATTTGTGGGATCATGGTCTCTGCCAGTGCAGAAGATGTGAAGTTTTCCATAACTACTGAGCGGACCACCGTAACCAAGGGTGAACAGATTCTGCTTGTAGCCACACTTGCAAGCCCGAAGGGCATCGGCTCCGCACCCGTTCCAGCACCTCCGTCCAGTGATGATTTCGATCTGCTGAACGTGAGAAGGACCCGGTCTCACTCCTCGGAAAGAAAAATCATAGGAAACAAGATCGTACAGACTCAAGAAGTACGGGATCAGTTCCTCTACACCATAACGCCCAAAAAAATGGGTTCCTTCAATTTTCCTGCTCTCAAAGTCACGCTGGATGGAAAAACATACCAGACCAAACCGATCAGGTTCACTGTGACAGATAAGCCGGTGGAGAATCCTGATGTGAGAGCCTATCTGCTGATGAACAAGAAAACTCTGTTCTCCGGAGAACAGGGAATTCTCACTCTGAAAATTGCTCAGAAAATGAATTCACCGGTTCAGACCCAAAGGGGCTACAGTACTGCCATTGAAAGGATTGAAAAAGCATTCGGAAAGGAATTCTCTCTTGACAGGCTCTTCACAGACCAGATCACTACCGATCAGGAGAGGATAAACGGAGAACTTCACAACACTTTTTCTCTTCGTTTCGCGGTTTTTGGAATAACTCCCGGGGAATACAAAATTCCCGCCATACCTTTCGAGTACGACGAGATCCGTCAGTCCAGAAGGCGGCGCACAGACCCGTTTTTCGACAACTTCTTCGATATGGACTTTTTCGGCGGTACCGAAGCGGTCAGAAAAACCGCCTACACTCCCCCGCTGACTGTCACAATAAAGAAACTCCCTCCGGCACCGGCAGATTTCAGCGGATCTGTGGGTAAATTCTCCCTGTCGGCAAAGGTTGCCCCCTCCTCCGTTCCGGCCGGTGAAGCTCTCAATCTCAGAATCACTTTGAAGGGCAATACAAAGGGTGCCAGTATCGGCAACCCTGTCATCCCCGAACTGAAAGATTGCGACATCTTCACTCCCGAACGTCACGTGAGAACAGATACCCTCTCATACGGACTGGCAACCAGAAAAACCTACAAATATCTTGTTGTACCCCAGAAAGAGGGAAATATCTCTCTGGGTCCGATCACCTACTCCTATTTTGATCCCAGCTCGGGAAAATTCAAAACAGCTTCATCAGACCAGCTCACGGTTGAAGTTACCCCCGGCAAAGGTGGCCCGCGGGAGCAGACCCGCACTCTCACCCAGGAAGACATCCAGCAAGTGGGCCGGGATATCAGATATATCAAAACGGAATCGAATCTAAATCACCAGTCAACCCACCCCTACCGGGAACCGCACTGGTATCTGCTCTTCCCTATTCCGTTTCTGATTCTGGTTTCCGCCATAATCTACAAAATACAGTCAAGCAACAACAGGCAAAACGCCCACAGAAACATCCGCCAGAAAGCTCTCCGGCTTGCCTTGAAGGAACTGGACAAGCTTAAAAGCAGTACGACAGCTATTTCCAACCACGATTTTCTGGGTAAAGTGGCTCTGACCATCGAAAAGTACATATCTCACAAATTCGGATTCGCGGCCACCGGGCGTACCTTCGAGGAGCTCAAATCCGAACTGCTTTCCAGAAGCATAGACGAGCAGACAGTCAATGGTTTGACACAGCTTATCGAGAACATCGATGAGTACAGGTTCGGTGGAAAAACCTTCAATGATGACGGCAGGAAAGATCTGATAATGAAAACCTCCCAGTTTCTGACAAGCATAGAAAAAAAGGTGCAGAAAGACAAAACCGCTGTTTCGGCAGCCTTGCTTTCGCTAATTTTTTCGGCTCTACTGTTTCCAGCCGTATCTTCTCCCGCTTCAGAATGGTTCAAAAAAGCAAACACGTTTTATGCCGAAGGAAACTATGACAGCGCACAAGTCTATTATATGAAAATCACCGACTCGGGGATAAACAACAGCGATGTTCTGTTCAATCTGGGAAACACCTGTTTCAGATTGGGAAAACCGGGACTGGCAAGACTTTACTATGAAAAAGCGGCCCTGATCAGCCCTAATGATCCGGACATCCGGGCAAACATCCGATTTGTCGAAACCAGCATCATTGACCGGGTAGCAACTGAACACAATGCCGATTTTCTTACTACCGTTTTCTACAATATCCATACACTTTTCCCTCTGAACCAGCAGCTCTACATATCTTTTTTCCTACTCCTGCTGATTGGTGTTCTGATTTCCATAATGCTTTTCAAATCCGGTATGGCCAGACTATGGATCATCTACGCAGTTTCCCTCTGTTCGCTCCTTTTTGTAATTACAGGAATTTCCGCAGGGTATAAAATTTTCACACTGGAAAACAGACAATATGCTGTTATCCTCACTCCGTCTCTGGATGCGAAAAACCAACCGCAGGGAAACCAGATCCTTTTCACAGCCCATGAAGGGACCAAGCTCAGAATCCGAAAAACGGTTGAGGACTGGTGTCTGGTCAATCTACCGAACGGTTCAAGCGGTTGGGTGAAGAGCAGTTCTCTTGGCAAGATCTGAGCGCTTTTTTTACCGGTGAAAAGCAGTATGCAGACTGGAAACCACGTGATATGAAAAATAAAAAACGGAACCGTATTCTCCACCCGGCAAGTTTTGTACTGGTTCTCTTCCTGCTCTACACCTCCCTAATTATCACTTCAGGCCTGAGTACAGATCAGAAACATGTAATGGTCGGAGGAACTGCGATCCTGTGTGCTGTTCTGATTGTGTTTGTCGAAAAATGGATCAGAACCCCGCTCAGAAAAATTTCACAAGCAATCAAATCTGGATCGACTGAAAGCATCCTAAGTCTATGCGGAGAAAAAAACGAACTCGGAACTGTAGCTGAACAAATCAGATTACTGGTTGAAAAAAAAAAGGATCTGCACAAACGAGTATCCGATCAGTCCAAAACTGAAGAGGTCCTGATAAAAAACGAGGATCTGTACCGTAATCTGGTGGAAACATCTCCTGATGCTATAGTGGTTTTCAATCCTAACGGCCGTATTCTGATCTGCAACGATACTGCCGCATCTCTGGTGGGACTCAAAGACAGCGGTGAACTGCTTAAACGCAACTGCTTCAGATTCATTCACCCCGGAGAAAAGAGGAGAATCAACCGCTACCTCGAGAATGCCCAGGAAAAGGGCAGAATCAGAGATCTGGAATGCCTCCTTCAAAGAGAGGGCCAGAAGAGTTTCCCCGCGGAGCTGAGCCTCTCCATCATCTACTCCAGAGACGGCAGTCCTAAAAACTACCTCGCACTCTGCAGAGATATTTCCTGCCGCAAACAGAACGAATTTGAAAAAGTCCACCTCGAGGAGCAGTTCAGGAACCTGCACAAAATGGAAGCCATCGGTCAGCTTGCCGGCGGAATCGCCCACGATTTCAACAATATTCTGGGAGCAATCAGCGGGTATGCGGAGCTTATCAAACATAAATACAGTTCCGACCCACGGCTTGAAAAGTACTCCACCATGATACTTTCCGCCGCGATGCGGGCATCGGACCTTACCACGAAACTGCTTACTTTTTCCCGCAGAGGAAAGCTGGAATCCACCCCCTTCAGTTCCCATTCAGTACTTTCCGATATAACCGACCTGCTCGAGAGGACAATAGATAAGAGAATCAACATAAAACGGGTTTTCAAAGCAAAAAAACCCCTTGTCTGCGGAGACCCGGCTCAGTTCCAGACCTCGATCATGAACATAGCTCTCAATGCACGAGACGCCATGCCGGAGGGTGGTGAACTTCTGATAAAAACAGAAGACACCGAAGTTGACGAAGATTTCTCAAAGGAAAAGGCGTATGCGCTTTCCCCGGGGGCCTATATCAAAATAACTCTTGAAGACAACGGTACCGGAATGGACCAACACACCCTTTCCAAAATATTCGAACCGTTCTTCACAACCAAAGATCTGGGCAAGGGAACAGGCCTGGGACTCGCAAGCGTCTACGGCTCCATAAAAAGTCACAAGGGATACATTGAAGCCGACAGTGTAGTTGGCAAGGGTTCCGTTTTCACCATCTATCTGCCGGTGATCGCGGAAACCGAACATGTCCTGCATACCAGCCAGCAGCAGACCGCGATAAAGGGCAAAGGAACGATAATGATTGTCGACGATGAGGCGTTTCTCTGCAATGCCCTCAAAGAGATGCTGTCGTGGATCGGATATTCGGCAATAACATTCAACGACGGTGCTGAAGGCGTGAAGTTCTACTCGAACAACTCCCACTCCGTTGACCTAGTCATTCTGGATCTCATGATGCCTGGAATCAGCGGAAAGGACTGCATCAAACTCCTCAGAGAAATCAATGATCAGGTCAAAATAATCATTTCCTCTGGGTATGCTCTGGAAGAGGAGCGCCAGAAGCTGTTAAGTGAAGGCGTTATCGACATTCTCCAGAAACCGTTCATGGCCGCCCAGCTCTCAAGCGTCATCCATAATGCGCTTAAAGCAGAGCGCCGGATGAGCGGCCGAATATAGTCCTTGACCTCCCCCCGTACCAAAATTTATCATACAATACTCATCTGAACCGGTTCTGAGTGATGTTTTGAACCGATTCTCGAGCCGTCCAGTTCATGCTCTCCTACTGAACGCTTACGCGTTTGCCAAAACAAGAGCTGAGTATTTCTGAAATCTGTCAAACCAACTGTTTTCTTTTGATGATCGGAGGATTTACAATGATCAGAATCAACGATAATTTTCTCAAACTGAAATCATCCTACCTCTTCTCTGAAATCTCAAAGCGTGTATCCTCTTTCCAGGCCAACAACCCCGATATGGAACTTATCAAACTGGGGATCGGTGATGTCACCAGAGCACTGCCCCAGGCATGTATCGAAGCGTTCCACAAAGCTGTTGACGAATTGGCAAACGACGCCACCTTCAGAGGATACGGTCCTGAGCAGGGGTATGCATTCTTGAGAGAGCAGATCGCCAAAAATGATTTCCAGTCCCGCAATGCTCAAATCTCTTCTGAAGAGATCTTTATCAGTGATGGTGCCAAATGCGACACAGGGAATTTCCAGGAACTTTTCGCTCAGGATATCAAAGTAGCCGTCACCGATCCCGTGTACCCTGTCTATGTTGATACAAACGTCATGGCTGGCCGGACCGGCGAGTCCGAAGAGGGGCGCTACAAGGGTTTTGTCTATCTGGAAGGAAACGAGGAAAACGGCTTTGTTCCGGCCATCCCCGAAAAACACGTGGATCTGATCTATCTGTGTTTCCCCAACAACCCTACCGGTTCCGTAGCCACAAAAGAACAGCTGAAAGCCTGGGTGGATTACGCCCTAAAGCAAAAGGCTCTGATCCTTTTCGATGCCGCTTACGAAGCATTCATCACCGACGGTTCGGTCCCGCACAGCATTTTCGAAATTGAAGGCGCCCGCGAAGTTGCTGTGGAATTCAGAAGTTTTTCCAAGACGGCCGGTTTCACCGGAACCCGCTGCGCTTACACCGTGGTTCCAAAAGAGTGCATGGTGTATGATTCCAAAGGAGAAAAACAGTCGCTTCATGCTCTCTGGAACAGACGCCAGAGCACTAAATTCAACGGGGTTTCCTACCCTGTCCAGCGCGCCGCGGAAGCGGTCTACATCGGTGAAGGTCCCAAACAGGTCAAGGAACTGATAAGCTACTACATGGAAAACGCAAAGCTCATCAGAGAAAAAATGACCGCACTGGGCTACAGCTGCACCGGAGGTGACAACGGCCCCTACATCTGGATCAATTGCAAAGGCGATTCGTGGGACTTTTTCGATATGCTGCTTAACAAAGCCGGAGTGGTGTGTACTCCTGGAGTCGGCTTCGGAAAATGCGGTGAAGGTTACATAAGAATAAGCGCCTTCAACTCTCGCGAGAACGTCGAAAAAGCTCTGAAAAAAATCGCTCAGGCCCTTTCATAGGGCCTCAAGCTTTTTTCTCCTACAACGAAGACTGAATAAAAAGGACCTTATCGAGATTCGTCAGCTCAAAAAGACGGTTCAGGTAGGAACTTCCGTCTGTATTTGCATTGAGAATGATGAGCTGACGTTTTTCCTTCTGCATAAGAGTATGATAATAGACGATTGTCCCCAGACCGTGACTGTCGATGAAATTCGCCCTTGTCACATCCAGGATGATCCGCTTGCATTCTTTTTTCTTGTAAAGCTGATCTATTCTGCGCTGGAATTTTTTTACATCAACGTCGATTATCCTGCCCGTAAGTTCCA
Organism: Chitinispirillaceae bacterium; assembly: GCA_046538945.1. Lineage (GTDB taxonomy): Bacteria > Fibrobacterota > Chitinivibrionia > Chitinivibrionales > Chitinispirillaceae > JAEZKC01. The sequence continues at coordinate 17,942 of JBKHHW010000035.1, forward strand.
AAACCGGTTCGTCCGTTTCAGTTTTCAGCAGTATTTCAAGAGCCATATCTATCCCCCCACCTTACTTTAAAAACTGGCCTCCGGAGATCGGGAGACCAAAACTGTTAAATTTATGAAAACACCCAACTTATAAAATATTATCTTATGAGTGAGGTAAAGTCAACATCTAATGATCTTCTGAACGGACCGCAATAAACTGCATGGAAATCTTCAATGTCCACCCGGTAAACCCGCAGCATCGGTTTCTGCAGTCTGCAGCGCACATTCTCAAGGCCAAAGGCGGTACAGCCGTCTACCCCACTGATACAGTATACGGCCTTGGTGCCTGCATCACCAATCCCAAAGGGATAGATAAAATCGCAAAGCTGCTTGAAAAAGACAAAACCAGACCTTTTTCCTTCATCTGCAGCGATTTTTCACAGGTCAGCAGATATGTACGGCTCAGCAATTCACACTACAGGCTGATGAAGCGATACCTTCCGGGACCATACACATTCATCCTCAACGCAACCAATCTTGTACCCAAAAAAATCGCCCCGAAAAGAAGAACTGTCGGGATCAGAATACCGGACTGCAGAGTGGTTCTGGATCTGGTGAGTATTCTGGAGGAACCTCTCGCCAATACATCCATCAGCATCGAGGGAGAGCTGGCCAACAGCCCTGAAGACATCAAGAAGGTGATTTCTCATGAAGTGGATGTAATGCTCGATGCAGGGCCGCTTGCCATCGCAGAGCCATCCACCATCATTGACCTCACTGAAGATGAGCCTCAGGTCCTGCGTCTTGGAAAAGGCGAGTGGAATGAGCTTTAGAGCACCCTCATCAGTTTCAATCTTTCACCCTAACCAGCAAGGATTTCCAGCATGGGACAACAACTCGAACGATTGGTCGACATTGTAGCCCGGCTCCGTGCTCCGGGAGGCTGCCCCTGGGACCAGGAACAGAACCACAAAAGCATTCTCACCTGCATACTGGATGAAGCGTATGAGTTTTTCGAGGCAGTGGATGAGAACGACACCTACAAGATGAAAGAGGAATTAGGTGATCTGCTTCTTCAGATTGTTTTCCATTCCCAGATGGCATCGGAGGAAAACAGGTTCAACCTTGAAGATGTGGCGAAGGAGATCGGTGACAAACTGATCAGGCGCCATCCTCATGTCTTCGGAGACACGGAAGTTTCATCCTCTGAGGAAGTGATACACAACTGGGAGCAGATCAAAAAAGAGGAGAAGGGAAAGGAACACCGCAAATACATGGTGGATGATATCCCCGAGGCCCTGCCAGCGCTTTTCAGAGCGGAAAAAATGCAGCGACGCGTTGCCAAAGTGGGCTTTGATTGGAAAGAGGTAAAACCGGTTCTCGACAAAGTGGAAGAGGAATTCGGAGAATTCAGAGAAGCTATACTGAGTGGCGATGAAAGGCATGCTGAAGAGGAACTAGGCGACATACTTTTTGCTCTGGTAAATGTCGCACGGCATTACAAATTCAGTGCCGAAGACGCTCTCAGGCTGACAACTCACAAATTTGCCCGTCGGTTCAGATATATCGAAGACAGATTCAATAAACTGGGGAAAGACATCCGGAAAGCAACGCTTGAGGAAATGGACCTCTACTGGGAAGAGAGTAAAAAGAATACCTGATCAATTCCGGAAATATCTGATCAGCTTGTCGATTCTGGAATACTCGTTCTTTTTAGCGGAAGCAGTACCGTATCTGCTGCTGAGGTATTTTCTGACCAGGTACTTTGCGAGCAAATCTGCTGAAAGCTCATCTGGATGGTAATTGTACTCTGAATGCGGAAACCGTTCCCTGTACTGACCTATCAGATTCAGATCTCTGTACTCAAACTTGCCGTCTTTGCTCATCCGGGGGAAAAATCCCTTTGGTGTGGAGTCCATGATTATTCCAACCGACTGCATGGTACCTTTACTACTGTCCTCAAGGATGAGCGCAGGGAGAATATACATGTTCTCCCTGGAGCTTATCCTGATTACCCACTCCGGTCTAGAGGAATTCAGAGGAAGGCACTCCTGAAGCAATTTGTGAGTTGCTGTGGAGGTTACTTTCCTGAATCCCCAGACCTCCTTGTAGAAACTCTCGAATGGGGCAGGATTCATTTTCTGAAGAATATGAATTTTGTCGTTCAGTAATAACTCGAGACCTGTGAAAAAACTGCTGGATTTCTTACCACTCCAGTTTTTCAACTTTTTTACCAAATTCTGAGACAAAATGATGTGCCCATCTCTTGTATCAGGAAGAAACGATTCAAGTGAATCGGATACAAGTACGAATTTCCAGGGGACTTGCAGTAACAAAGGGAACTCGGTTTTCAGTATGCTGTCGACAGTCTGCACATAATCTGTGACCGTATTCCTGTCTTCATCCGAGAAATCCCGCACTTCCCTTTTGTATTGTTCCAAACGTTCCTGAAGGTTCTCTTGTTGAAACGATGAAGAAGTGTAGTCCCCCTGCACGATACCGGCCTTCCGGATTCTCAGATTCTGAACGTCTGCCGAAACACTCAGAACTACAGCTTCCGCTTCTTTTCTTTGAAGAAAACTGATCCTGGCCTGGGAAAAAACGCTGAAAAAAAATGTGAAAATCAGCAGCAGACAACCACACATTCTTTTTTCTGAGCTGTTCATCACCATCTCCTCCTCCTTTTGATCAAGCAATGTAATCAGCCTGAGGGTGATGGACGAATATTCCTATGGTGGAATGCTCCGGATCCATCTGAAAACCTTCGGTAAGCACTATTCCAAGGCGTTCTTCAACCCCAAGAAGCTCAACAAGCCTCTTCTGCTGCTCCAGTCCGGGCATCCCGGGATAACCGAAACTGTACCGTCTTCCCGAAATGCGGGGTATTCCCAAACCCTTTCGAATCTCGGCGGAAATCTTTTCGGCCACGATCTCCACGGCATAATTGCCCAGACCATTGAGGTAAAATCCATCACTGTACCGATCCTCGTTCTGCATAAGCGCCCTGCAACGGTCACCCAGTTTTTTTCCGATGGTAAGAGCCTGAACTGCGACAATATCCCCTTCGGGCCTGATGTAGTCGGCAACAGAACGGCCGGTCTGTTTTCCGCGGGGAAAATTGAAAGCGGCAAGTTCAGTGTGAAAATCTGAAGGATCAAGCAGTATGATATTCTCCTCGTCCGGAATCACGGGAAAAAATCCGTAAAAGCCCCTTGCATCGATGAGCTCAGAGTCAGCGATTTCCTTTTTAAGTCTTTTCAAAACAGGTTCGAACTCCTCCATCTTCGCACTCTGGTAAGCGGTGGACTCCAGTTTTCCACCACCCCACCAGGCTTTGAAAAGTTGTTCAACATCCATGCTCTCAAACAAAGACTCCGTATCCCATAGAAGAACTTCCCCCGTACCGTAAAAGGGTGGCTCCAAATAGTAATTGAAGTCAACTTTTTCCGATTTCGCTTTTTTGGCTTTATTCGCTTTCTCCGGTTTGGAAACATGTTCACTTTCCACCGGGGAAGAAACCTTCAGGTTTTCCAACACTTTTGCCGCATCAAAAGCATCTTTAGCATAGTAAACCCTTCCTGCATAGATCTGACCATCCACCACCGATATCCGCTGAGCGAAATCAGAATTGACGGCTGCGCCACCGATGATAATGGGAACATCCAGTCCGAGCCTGCTGAATTCCTTCACACACTCTGCCATTTGACGACTGGTAGTGACCAGCAGAGCTGAAAGTCCCACCGCGTCAGGCTTCTCCCGTTTCACCGCCTCCACAATAGTTTCCAAAGGCACCTGCTTGCCCAGATCAATAATCTCGTAACCCTGATTGCGCAGAATAGACCCGACGAGATTCTTTCCGATATCGTGCACATCACCATGAACGGTGGCAAGCACGAGTTTTCCCTTCACAGATGCACTTTCGCCCCTGAGATGAGGCTCCAATATGGTAACCGCCTCCTTCATCACCTCCGCGGCCTGCAGAACGAATGGCAGAATCATCTCTCCGGAGGCCATTCTCTCCCCCACCTCACTCATTGCCGGCAGAAGAACAGAATTGAGAATGTGATGCGGAGAATGGTTTTCAAGCAGATTCCTGATTACCTCCCCGAGATTACGACGGTCTCTGTTCAGTACAGATAACCTGAGCTTTTCTTCGGGTGAAATCTTTTTTTCACCTGACTGAGCCGGCTTCTTTTCCCCCGCCTGCTCTTTTTCAAAAAAATCAACATACCGCTCCAGAGCATCACTTCTTCTATTGAAGAGCAGATCTTCGCCGAGCTCCCTCACTTCTTTATCATATGCGGCCGGGTTGTCACGATGAAGCGGATTGAAAATTGCAGCATCGAGCCCGGCTTCAGCCGCATAATGGAGCATCAGATTGTTGAGAATTCGTCTGGCCTTGGGCTTGAGTCCGAAAGACACATTACTCACTCCCATGGCGGTGCGCAGATCAGGATACTCCTTTTTGATCTGCCTGAGTGTTTCTATACTTTCAAGAGCCGCCCCGGCCATGGCAGGATCCCCTGTGGAAAGTGTAAACACCAGAGGATCGATGTACACAAAATGCTCCGGCAGACCGAATTCACCACATGCCAGATCCCTGATCCTCTTCACCAGTTCCATTTTCTTCAAAACCGTTGCGGCCATACCCTCATCATCAATGGTCAATGCAATGACGGGACATCCGTACCTTTTGGCCAGCGCCAGAATCCCGCGGGCTTTCTCACCCCTGTATTCAAGGTTTATTGAATTGAGCATCATCGAACCGGGATTCTTCTTCAGCGCGGCATCCATGACCGCAGGTTCGGTTGAATCAATACAGAACGGAATCCCGACCCTTTCTTTGAGGTAATCGACCACCGAACTCATCGTTTCCGTTTCATCATCCCGCTCATTGGCGGCCACACACACATCGAGCAGAACACTCCCTTTACGGATCTGTTCAAGTGCCAGCTGGTTCAGTTCATCGTAATTGCGATCAGCCACGAACTGCTTTGTTTTTCTTGACCCCTGGGTATTGAGCCTCTCCCCGATGATTCCCGGTCTGGCTATCCGCTCAAGATCTATTCCCGAAATGCCCGTGGAAAGAAAGCAGGTCCGCCCAGGTTTCTCTCTCTGCGCTACCTTGCGTTCCTTCAGAGCATCCGAAAGACTCCGTATATGCTCCGGAGTCGTACCGCAGCATCCTCCCGCAACACTCACCCCTTTTTCAGAAACAAAAGAGCACAGCTTCGAGGCAAACTCCTCCGGTTGCATTTTGTACACAGCCCTGCCATCCTCATTAACCGGAAGTCCTGCATTGGGAAGCATAGACACGGGCACGGGTGAAAGCCGCAGAAGCTTCTCTATAAAGGGCGCCATCTCATCAGGACCGGTACTGCAGTTAAGACCAACTATATCGGCACCCATCGATACCACAGCACCCAGAAACGCTTCCATATCACTTCCCAGAAGCATATGCCCGGATGAATCCATAGTGACCTGAACCTGAACGGGAACCTTGATACTCACTTTCTCGAAAAGCCGCCTGATACCGAACAGCGCCGCCCGCACCTCCAGAAGATCCTGAGAAGTTTCAATAAGCAGCAGATCGGCACTGCCGTCTAGTAAACCCCGGGCCTGCTCCTCGGAGTGATCGGCCAACTGGTCAAACGTGATCGCGGAAAGCGATTTGTCTGTCGAGGAGGGAAGAAAACCGGTCGGCCCCATGGCACCACATACAAAGCGGGGAAAACCAGACTTGAACTGGTCAACAGCCTCTCTGGCTACCAGAGCCGCTGCTTTGTTTATTTCATACACCTTCTCTCCCAGACCGAACTCTTCCAGTTTCGGCCTGTTAGCCCCGAAAGTGTTCGTCTCCACGACGTTCGCACCCGCCTTGAGGTACTCTGTATGTATGCTTTTAATCAGATCGGGGCGGTTGATATTCAGGATTTCGTTACATCCCTGGTGAGAACCGAAATCCTGCGTTGAAGGCTCAGCCTTCTGTATCTCTGTTCCCAGCGCTCCGTCAAAAATGACAGGTCTGTGCTCCTGGAGCATTTTTATGTAAGAGTGTTCCATTCTTTTCCTGCAGAAAAATTGTTAAATGTCCTGATCTGAACAGTTTACATGCGTACGGCAGTTGAAATCCAGTGTCATCAGATGATTTGTAGTATACAGGAAAATATATCACGCACGAGACAATCCCTAAGAATCAAGACGAGCCATTGCTTGTGATTCCCGGGATTCGGTAAAGCTCTCATTCAAAACTACCTCAAAAGATACGTATATTGTCACAGTTCGGAATAAAGAAAGCCATCAGATTTAGCG
>JBKHHW010000036.1:0-24174 GCA_046538945.1 Chitinispirillaceae bacterium
AAGTAATAGCGCCCGCCAGCAAACAGTGAATACGCAAAGCCGCCGGCCGAACCTGTCGAACCGATATACTTCACGCGTTTGCCCGGGAGCAGTGTTTTTGCCGGAAGCTAAATGACTGAAAGGTGTTTCTGACGGAAATGCCCATAACCGCATGGATTAAGCAGATGAATTCGTTTATTTTAGACTACAATCGGGAAGTCACATGCCTTGTAAAGAATCTAGCAGAGAAGGATCGCAAATCATTATGGAACGGATGAGAGGTGTTAATCTGGGCGGCTGGTTAAGCCAGATCGATGCTATAAAGGAAAAAGACCCGGAAAAGTTTCCCGGTATCGACGCACACATGGAGACCTTCATAAAGGAGGAGGATTTCGCCCTGATCAGAAACTGGGGATTCAACCATATCCGGGTTCCCGTGGATTCCTATCTGTTTTTCACCGAAGAGGAAAAACCTGTCGAACACCGTCTCAAGTGGCTGGACAAAGCTGTAACGGAAGCCCGAAAGGCCCATCTCAGGCTGATCCTCGATCTGCACGAGTGCCCGGGTCACGATTTTGCCGAAACCACCAACATCCCCGTCCAGAAGCTCTTTTCCGATGAAAGCTACGTCCGCAAAGCCCAAACCATCTGGTCGGTCCTCGCCGAACGGTACGGCTCTCACGACCATGTCCTTCTGGAGGTACTCAACGAACCCGTTGCACCCACCGCAGAAATCTGGAACGGGGTCAAGGACAAACTCTGCCGCACCATACGGCAATTCGCCCCGAAAAGCTGCATTGTGGTAGGCTCAAACATGTGGAACTGGCCCTCCACTTTCGACAGGCTTACGCCGGTTGAAGACGACCACGTCTTGTACAGCGTGCATTTCTACGAGCCGCTGCTCTTCACTCACCAGAACGCCCCCTGGCTGCACGAACCGGAAACGAAAGTGCAGAGAGAGTACCCGGGGGACTACGAAGAGGGTTTCATACGCAAGTACGGGCTGGTGATGTCCCAGGGCAGGTGGGACCGCGGCCGCATAGAAAAGGAACTGGAGCCGGTGGATGCCTTCCGCAGGAAATACGGAGTGGAAATTATCTGCAACGAATTCGGGGTCTACACCCCGGTGCCGCTCGAAAGCCAGCTGCGATGGTATGACGACCTGCTTTGGGTTCTGAAAAGTATGGGAATGGGCTTTTCCTACTGGAACTACAAAAACCTTGATTTCGGAATAATCTCCAGAGGGGAGAAGCTTCATGAAAAGCTGCCCCAGTATAATAATCCGGAAAGGATCAATCACCCGGTACTGTCCGTTCTGCAGAAATACTGACCGGCACTGATGTAAAAGGAAACCGGCACGGAATCAGGAAATGCCGGAATCCGTTTTCAATTCGTGCTTCGATCTACAATATTCATAGGGGGAGTCCGTAACCAGTTGTTGCGTTCCTTTCGATTTATCGGGTAAAGAGAAGAAATGTTGTCAGAACAGAAATCAGACACAGTCAGGCCGGACCTGATGATCACCACCGAAGATGAGCTTCGTGCCTATTATAGCGATCTGCGCAACAGAAACGTGCGGGAGATTTCTCTAGACCTGGAGGGAGATCAGGGTTCTTTTCGCTACAAGTACTCCATTTCCATTTTCCAGTGCTTTGACGGGGAAAAATCGGCCGTTATCGACGTGCTTAAAATGGGCAACAACGGCACTCTGCGGGAACTTCTGACAGATGAAACAATCACCAAGGTCATGTTCTCCTGCCCCAATGACATCTTCATGACCCAGAATGTGCTGGGGTGCACGATCAGCCCCGTGAGAGACATTGCCGTGGGACAGAAGTTGCTCGGGCTCCCCATAAACCTGTCCAATTACCTTGATATCGACAGAGAGAAGAAGGACTCCTTCCAGAGGGCCAACTGGCTCACCCGCCCCATCAGACCGGAGCTTCTGGAGTATGCCATAAACGATGTCCTCAAGCTGCTTTCCATAGAACAGAAGATCGCGCGAGAGCTCAGGGAGAAGGAGCTGTACGAGGAGTACGTGGATGCCACCCGCTCTGTGAGCGGCAAAGACTTCAGGGTAAACCAGCACAAACTGTACATGGCCAAGTTTCCCGGCTATTCAAGAATGAGACCGGAAAAGAAAATTCTTGCCGCCCGCGTGTGGATTTTCAGAGAACTGCTCGGTCAGAAACTGAACTGCCCCGTAGGCTACGTGCTGTCGAAAAAACGGATGGCCCGGATCATAGACCAGACCCGCGAATCGGTTGTGAAAGAGCTTGAAAGCGAACTAAACAGCACAAGAAGACAATCGAAGAAAATCTGTATGGAGACCATACGGATGCTGTTTGAAAAGGCCTCCAGATCCCCCCATCTGCCCCGTCCCAAACCGGTCAGGTCCAAAAGAAAAGCACTGCGGGATCAGAACCGGTCTGTTATGCCGCAAACGGAAACTCATAATGTCACTTCCTCAGAAAAAGCCCCATCAGAAGAATGTCATCGTAGCGACCGTGCAGCTTCCGCGCCCTGACTCTTTTACCCTCCGTTTCGAAACCGAAACGGGCGTACAGACGGACTGCGGCTCTGTTGGAGGCAAACACCTCCAGCTCCACCTTCTCCAGACCATACCGGGCCGCCTCCTTGAGAGTCCTGTCCAGAAGCCCCGTCCCGATCCCTCCTGAGCGGTACTTTTCCACAACTCCCATTCCCAGTACTCCGACGTGCCGCATGCCTTCCGCTGTTTTGGGGATCACATCACACCACCCTATCACCTCGCTGCCCCTCAAGGCGAAAAACTGGGGATATCGGTTTTCAACGATCATTTTCAGAAAAGACTCGGTCTGCTCGAGAGCAAACCCCTCCGTGGCAGCCAGATATTTCTTCTCCCTGGCAACCCTGTCCACCGCCCCGTTGTAGGATCGGACGTATCTCATCTCGCTCTGCACTATCCGATAATCACACTCCATCACACCTCCATTTGCTTTTCCCGGTTGACCCGAAATCACCCGATGAGTTTCATTCAGCGCATCCTGAACTATCTGCTCTTTTTCTCCCGAGCGCATTCGCCTCGAAAAGACGTCATACAAGATGAAACGGATGGAAATGTTTACAGACAAAGTAAACCTGCTCCTATGTTTCAGAAGATGAATTTAATTTATATTGTTACCGAAACGTATGCTGTTCTTCTTGGAAAAAGTGTTCGGAAACTGGCAGAATTCACCTGTAGAGTGTTATTTTATTGCGCTGCACACAGGTATAAGAGGTTTAAAAGAGAGGAAGACATATGATCTCAAGAGTTGCATCGGCACTGCTGGCCGCAGGATTTGCCATCTCCTGCCTGGCCACCCCCAAAATCGAAGTGGACAACGCCACCTACGACTGCGGAAGTGTGAAAGAGGCAAAGAAATCCGAATCAGTCAAAGCCAGATTCAAACTGACCAACACCGGGACCTCCCCTCTGAAAATTGAAAAGGTGAGAGTGAGCTGCGGCTGCACAGTGGTGAAGTTCGATTCCACTATAGCTCCCGGCAAAAGCAGCGTGATCGAGCCGGTTGTCGATATCAGAGGTTTCAGAAGCGGCCCCATGTCAAAAACCGTCACTATTATGTCGAATGCCGAAAACAGCCCTTCACTGATGCTGAAAATCAATGCCAGAATCGTTCCGGTGATAGACATTTCCGAAACCTACATCATCTTTAAACCGGACAGTCCCAAAACGCTCTATGTTTCCACTCAGAAAGATGATCTCAATGTGAAAAAGGTGGAATTTGTTCCCAATGCGGCCAAAGGCGCGGACTGGAAATCAAATGTGCCGCTGAAAGTGGATTACGAGTTCGTTTCTCTTGACAGCACCCGCGCGGATGACCAGTTCAGGGTGTACAGGCTTGACCTTCAGCCTCTCAGCTCTGATGGAGTGGTCTTCGGGAATTTCAAAATCAGCACCAACCACAAGGAGAAGCCGGATGTGGTTCTGAGAGGGAGACTGGGACAGCCATAACAGTCCTGCCGCCGAAATAATGAACGGGGCCCGGAGATGAACAATGTCCGGGCCTTTTTTGTCCTCTCACTGCACGTTCTCCCTCAGGCATTCTTCTTGCTGTACTGAAACGGGATACCTGTACTGGAAATATCAACCGGGGGAGTTTCTGATGGCGGATCAAGACATCCTGGATTCCACGCTGCCGCCGCTTGAAAACGGGCAGCTGCTGCTGGGGTTCGGCGGAAACCTCAACGAGGGCGAGATTTCCGACGGAACGGTGAACTACCTCATCGACACCCTGGGTGCGGTTCCCGCGGGACGGATCGATGCCGATGATCTCTATATCATCAGTTCGCAAGACCGCAAGGCCTGCATTTCTCCCACCTGTTCGGTGGAAAAGGGGATGATCCAGGAATTTTCCTTTGTCCAGAACGAGTTTTACCACGTCCCCGATTCAAACCTGGTGTTCTTTCTGGGCAGGGAGCCCAATATGAAATGGGAAAAGTATGCTCAGGCGATTTTCTCCTTCTGCAGACAGAACAACATTACCAGGGTTTTCTCTCTGGGCAGCCTCAGGGGACATGCCCCTCACACCCGGGAACCCAAGATCCACTTCATTGCTTCGGACGGGCCGCTGCGTGACCAGCTTCTGGAGATGGGCATACATGCTACCGACTACGACGGCCCCGCAAGCATAGTCACCTATCTCACTCACCGGGCCCGTTCCGAGAGAATCGCCATGGCGGCTCTCTTCGCGGAGATCCCCGCCTATATAGAAGGCTACAACCCCCGGGGAGTGGAAACCGCGGTAAGACTGGCAGGAAGGCTTCTGGATGTCAAGGTGGAAGTTGACGTGCTTCAGGACATCTGCAGAACCTACGACAAGCGGCTGGAGGAGCTGATCCACAGCCAGCCGGAGCTGGAGGAGAAGATCCGCGAGCTTGAGCGGGATTACGACGAGAAGGCGTTCGAGAAGGAATTCCTCTGAAAAGACAGTTACCGCTCAACCCCGACAAGGATCTACTTCTGGCTGTACTCCAGGGCCTCGTCGCGTGCATGGACATCACAGTACAGAAGATTTATCTCCTTCTGGGTGGGAGCCCGGTAGCGATCGGCCTCTTCAAGATCCCCGGACGAGGCACCGGATTCAAGGGCCGCTCTGTATTTCTCGCTGTAGAAATCCTCAATAGAGCCGTACACCGCTTCACCATTGAAACGCATGGACAGAAGAGTGGTGATCTCGCCTCCGGTCAGGGGCCTTTTCCGAGCCTCTTCCCGCTTCTTCTCAAGCCTGCTGAACTGTTTGGGATACCATTGACGGACTGTGCTGTTTTTCGTGCTCTCATCCATGTTTCAATTCCTTTACTCTGTTCGTGATTTCTAGAAATTATAATATAGACCTTCGGCTTCGATTTTTCAAGCGGCCAAGCCCTCTTGCCCCCGGACGGCTCCGGTTTATATATTGAAACCGGGGCCGGCACCGGTCCGGACCTCCCTTCCCGATTCTTCCGGATAAAGCAGTGTCGGCCCAGGGCCCATTGCCCGGAAATCAAAAGGGAATCTCGCCTGAAGGAACATCCTGTTTTCCAAACAAACCAAACGTGCCCGGAGTCATTTTGGCAACTCAGACCCGAAAACTGGCTTTTATCGGCAACTATGCCCCCCGCAGCTGCAGCCTTGGGGCATTCAGCGCCGCTCTGCTTTCACACCTAACGCAGAAAAGCGGATTGGAGGCATTTGCGGTGGCGGTAAGCGACAGGTGCAATCACTACAGATACCCCGGGGAGGTCAGATTCGTTCTTGAGCAAAAGGAGCTGCCCTCCTATATACGTGCAGCCGAATTCATAAACCTGGCCCAAACGGATCTGGTGTGGCTCCAGTACGACCGCCTGATGTACGGCGGCAGATCCGGAAGCCACATACTTTCCCTGCTCAGAGAGCTTAAAGCCCCTGTGGTCACGACACTTCACACCGTGACTGCTGACCTTCCACCCCGGGAACGGAGTGTCATAAACGAGATTCTCCGTTTATCAAGCAGAATCGTGGCAACCTCTTCAGAGGATAAAGAACTGCTGATCCGCACTCTTTCCGTACCTCCCGAAAGGGTGGATCTGATACCGCACGGAACCCCTCAAGGGTCCGGCAGGGATTCAGCTCTGTGGCCCCTCACGGCGCAACTCTACCTTAAGGCGTTCAGAGAGGCTCGCAGGGGCAAAAAGATGATGAGCAGAAAGGGAAGGCATACCCGGCCCCGCCGCCCCGGCCTTCCCCCGATCCGTTTCGGGCATCTGTCCTCCATGACCGATTCCACCGGAGTGTTCCAGCATGCCAAATACACCGTTCCCAACTTCGGGGAGGGGTACTGCACCGATGACAACGCCCGGGCACTCATATTCGCCGTCCTTGCCGGGGAGCTGGGGCTGGATTGCGCCCAAGTCGGGCGCATAGCCAAAACGAGTCTTGCCTTCCTGAACCACGCCTTGAACCGTCAGACCGGACGCTTCCGCAATTTCATGAGTTTCACCCGGGAGTGGCTTGAGGAGCAGGGAAGCGAAGACAGCCACGGAAGAGCCCTCTGGGCTCTGGGGACCGCCATCGGGCACTCCCGCTTTGAAGGCATCCGGATGCTTGCGGGGCAGCTTATGGAGGGGGGCCTGGAGACGGCGGAGCATTTCAGTTCACCCCGGGCATGGGCGTTTACGCTTCTGGGAATAAACGAATATCTGGACCGGCTGGGCGGAGACCGGAAGGCGGCTGCAGTATGCGCAAGCCTTGCGGAGCGGCTATTGGATCTGTACAGAACAGGTGCCGGGGATGACTGGCCCTGGTTTGAGCCGGTCTGCACCTACGACAACGCAAAACTACCCCATGCGCTCATAGTGTACGGCAGTCGGATGAACAGCAGAGAGGCGCTGAAGTGCGGTCTGGAGGCGCTCGGGTGGCTGGTCCGGGTGCAGAGTGCGGATGAGGGGTATTTCCGCCCGATCGGCTGCAACGGATGGTACCCCAGAGGGGGTGAATGTGCCTTTTTCGACCAGCAGCCCCTTGAGGCGCATTCGGTGGCGTCGGCCTGCATAGAGGCATTCAGGGTCACAGGGGAACGGTGCTGGATGGAGAAAGCTGCAATGGCCTTCGAGTGGTTTCTGGGCAGAAATGAACTGGGGGTGGAGGTGTGCGACACTGAAAGCGGGGGCTGCCGGGATGCGCTGCATGCTGAGCGCCTCAATGAAAACCAGGGGGCGGAATCCACGCTTGCCTATCTGTTGTGCCTTGCGGAGATGCACCGTATCATGCGCGCAGCGCCGGAGCGCTGAAGTTATATGCAGAGGCGTCTACATGAAATAAAGGTTCTCCATGATTTTCTTTATTATCAGGGGGGAGAGGGGTTTTCTGAAAACGTAGTCCACATCGGCCGCTCTGGCCTTCTCGGTGAGAGAGGCGTTTTCGGATCCGGTCCACAGGATGATTTTGACCCCGGGGTATTTGGATTTGGCGTAGATGGCGATTTCGATACCGGCATCGCTGACCACTTCGCTGAATCCCAGGTCGGTGAGGATGAGGTTGTAGCGGTTGGAGTCGATGCACTCCTTTGCTTCTTCCAGAGACTCGGAGGTGTCAACCTTCACCAGTGCTGAATTGAACAGTTTTTTGAGAGCGAAGAGGACCGAGGTGTCATCATCGATGACCAGCAGTCGTTTGAGTCCGGAGTCCGTTTCGCACAGAGCGGCGCTTTTGTTTACGGGAGCAGTCAAACGTACCTCCTCTCGCCGAGTGAGGGTGTTTCGGTAAAAAGCCGTTTTTTGAGCGCTTAAGGCGCTGTTTTTACAAAAAGCAATTATCGTGCCCGCACGGCGCCGGGGAGGGATCCGGAAAAGGGGACGCGCAAAGGAGACTGCCATCCGAAAAGGGACACCGCCTTCCCGCAACCCTCCTGTTTTCAACGACTTGCGCGCCGAAACCGTCTCCTCCGGGAAAGTGAACTCCAGAGCATTTCAGGTGATCCGCCTTCCTCCCTCGTTTACTGAAGAATCAGTTCCCCGCTAACTCCTTTTCTCACAATCAATTGTCATTTCCGCCATTTTCGCCTCGCCCTGCACCCTCTCCCCGCGGCACGCTTATTGCCTTTCTGATGAGGTGTCCCCAAGTGCACAGGGCTGCACGGGGAGCAGCTAAATGTAACAGGCAACAGTCAGGGGGGGGGCGGACCCGGATCTGGTTTGTGTTTTTTTTCCGCTCAGGGGGGTAGAGATGAAGAACCGCACGATGGGAAAAGGTATGGCGGGTGCGGTGCTGGGGTTGTCGGCGCTGCTGTTTCTGGGATGCGCACCGGTACTGGAGGGAAACGGGGAGCTGGTGGTGAAGAGCGACTACACGGAGAAGCAGGATCCGTTCGTGCCCGGTGACGGGCTGCGTATCACGGTTTTCCCCGATACGGCTCATTTCCTCAACGGGGTATATCCCATAGACCTGGAGGGCTACATCTCCCTTCCGCTTCTGGGGAGATTCCAGGTGAGCGCGATGTCCACCCGGCAGTTCACCGAGTTCATAAAAAACTCCTACGCTCAGTACATGCGTTTTCCGGAGGTGCAGGTGACCCCTCTTATACGGGTCAGTATGCTGGGGGGATTCGCCAGGCCGGGCCTCTATTATATAGAGCCTCAGCGTTCTCTCTGGGATCTGGTGTACATTGCGGGTGGGCCCTCCCACGAGGAGGGGCTTCACAAGATGCGCCTGGAGAGAGACAAGAGGATTATCTCCGGGGATCTCATCCCCTACTACCAGACCGGCCAGTCGCTGAGCAGTCTGGGGGTGAAGTCCGGGGATCAGATCTGGACTCCCAACGATCCCGAGCGGACTGTGTGGGATCTGGTTGTCGGGGATATACTTCCCGTTGCCACATTCATCATGTCCCTCTATGTAACAATGATCAGAAACTAGTGGCGCGCTCTGCGCAGAACAACTGCATATAAGCGAGGTGAGAGGTGAGTCTTTCAAAGAGAGGAAATTCCGGTCCGGACAATTCAGGGATACACTGGGAACACTACCTTCATCTGATTATCAGGAAGGTTTGGTTCATTCTCCCTGTGATGGTGGTGGTCATGGTTTTGTGGGTTCTGGTTCTGGCCAGAATGGGGATGCTCCAGCCGGAGCTCGAGGCCCAGGCGGTTCTGCGCTTCGAGGACCCGGACAATCTCAGTGCGGTCGACGAGCGGGTGGGGGATGATCCGGAAAGCCGCGCGGTTCTGGTAACCAGCAGATCATTTCTGGAGGATGTGGTGAGAAAGCTCTCCCTTCAGCTCACCACCAGGGAAGTACCCCGGTCTTCCGTGTTCGATTCCATCGCGGTGAAAACCGACGCGCTCACCGGCTCCTACTCCCTTGAGGTGGAGGATGGGAACTATGTCATTCTCTACAGCAACCGCTCCGCGGGTATAGAAGACAAGGAGATAGGGAGGGGGAAAGTGGATAGGCTGGATACGCTCGCACTCCAGGGGCTCTTTGTCCGATTCACAGAGGGATACCGGGAGGAGCCGTCCAGTTTCCAATTCGGAGTACGGCGGGTGCGTGATGCGGTGGACATGATTTCAAGCAGCATGAATGTCCGTTTGAGCGAGCCCTCGGGCACCATCATGACTATTACCATGGCGGGCAGGGACTACGCCCTGATAACGGAGATCGTCAACACCGTGGCCCGGGACTACGTAAGGGAGAATTCATCCAGCAAGAAGAGCAGAAAAGAGGAGATTCTGGCCATACTGGAAAAGCAGCTCGAAACGGCCAGAAGTGCCATGCAGAGTTCCGAAGCGGCGCTGAGAAATTTCCGGGACGCCAATCCCACCGTGGGGCTCCCCGACGCCATGCTGCCCCCCAACATGATGGGCGAGCTCAGGGAGAGTGAAGCGGACCTGCGTTCCCATGTCCTTCAGGCGCGCAGTCTTCAGCAACGCTACCGGGCAGCGGGAAGCTCAAACCGCCTCCCCGTACTCAATGAGATTATTGCCTTTTTGAACAGACACCAGGCCGCCACCGCCTCGGCGCTGCAGTCGGAGTTTAACGACCTGGCCTCTCAGCAGCGCATGTACGACTCGGCCTATTCACCCACTCATCCTTTCGTGAGGGAAAACCAGAACAAGCTGAGGCGCCTGGGGGAGAAGGTCGCCGATGCCCTGAACAGCCTCACCAGTGATCTTCAGCGCAGGGTGGGGGAAAACGAAAACAAGATAAACAGCCTTCACCGCGACCTGGCCTCCCTTCCCGCAAAGGAGATCCAGTACTCAAACCTTCAGCGCAGATACGAAGTCAACGCGGAGATCTACGCGGAGGTGCTGGGCCGCTACAACGAGGCCAGGATAGCCGGTTCGGTGGATGTGGGAGACGTGTCACTGATTGATCTTGCGGTGGAACCTGAAGGAAATCCCGATTTTCGCATACTGATCATGGTGGTCGGAGCCGGTCTGTTCTTCAGCATGATGGCGGGGGTGGGCCCCGTTCTGGTACTCGATTTTTTCGACCGGCGCGCCCGCACCGAAAAGGACCTCCAGCGTCTCACCCACCTTCTTCTTCTGGAATCCATACCCATAAAGGGGCGCTGGGAGCAGAGAGTGCCCAGCACCGACACTGGAGGAATCGACCCCAAGCTGGTATCTGCCGACTATTCCCACAATTTCGTGGACGAGACCTACCGGTCGCTGAGAACCAAGATCCTGCTCAGCCTCTTTGACGAAAAGAAGAAGCGCATTCTGGTCACCAGCCTCAACATGGGGGAGGGGAAATCCTTCACCACCTCCAATCTGGCGATCACCATGGCCCAGCAGGACCTGCGCACGGTTCTCATAGACGGCGATCTGAGGCGGGGAATCCAGCACCGCGCTTTCGGGCTGGATAAAAAGCCGGGGCTCTCGAATCTGCTCATGAACCGCGACGGTGTCGATCCGGCGATGCTCGAGGAGGCTCTGCGCCGCACCCACATACCCAATCTTCATCTTCTGCCAAGCGGGGTATCGGTTCCCAACTCCGCCGAACTGATCAACACTCAGCGGTTCAGAGACATGCTCAAGGCTCTTTCGGAGCGTTTCGATGTGATCATCATGGACACTCCGCCTCTGGCGGTAACCACCGATGCGGTGGGTATCCAGGACTCTTTCCACCGCTATGTGGTGGTGGTGAGAGCGGGATCGACCAACATCTCCCATCTGAACAAGAAAATAAACGAGTATCCGGGGCTCAGGAAAAAGGTACTGGGGCTTGTTTTTAACGGCGCCCCCTACAAGCGGCCGGAATACTATCAGTACAACAGCTACAGGTATTAGAGTATGTGCGGAATAACAGGCATCTACAACTGCGACCCCGCGTTCAGGGCCGACAGGGATCTTCTCCGGGCGATGACCGGTTCACTCTCTCACCGGGGACCCGATGACCAGGGGTTTTATTTCGGGGAGGGCGTGGGGCTGGGGCAGCGCCGGCTGAGCATCATCGATATCGCCGGTGGGAAGCAGCCCGTGCACAACGAGGACAGAAGTGTCTGGACCGTCTTCAACGGGGAGATCTTCAACTATCTGGAACTGATGGATCTGCTCAAGGCCAGAGGGCACCGGTTCTACACCCGCAGCGACACGGAAGTGCTGGTGCATCTGTATGAGGAATACGGAGAATCCTTTGTGGAGAAGTGCAACGGCCAGTTTGCGATCGCGGTGTGGGACAGCAGACGCCGCAGGCTTGTTCTTGCCCGGGACAGAGCCGGGATCCGTCCCCTTTACTATACGGTTCTTGAAAACGGCACGGTTCTGTTCGGGTCTGAAATCAAGGCTCTGTTTTCCTGCCCGGAGGTGAAGCGGGGGATCGATCTGGTTGCGCTCGAGCAGATTTTCACCCTATGGGTCACGGTTCCGCCCAGAACCATTTTCAGCGGAGTGAAGGAGCTTGCTCCCGGGTGTATCGCCCGGATCGGCACGGAGGGAACGAGAGTTCAGCGGTACTGGAAACACAGCTTTCCCGACCGCGACGGATATGAGGAGAGACCGCTTTCTTTCTATACCGCAAGGCTGCGGGAGCTGATGGCTTCCGCGGTGGACCTGCGGCTCCGGGCGGACGTGCCGGTGGCGGCGTACCTCAGCGGCGGACTCGATTCATCCATCATTACCGCTCTTGCCAGGAGGCATCACACAAACGACCTTCTCACCTTCTCTGTGGCATTCCGCGACGGGGCATTCGATGAGCGCAAATACCAGCAGATGATGGCCTCCAGACTGGGAACGGACCACCGCATGGTGGAGGTCGACTACCAGGACATAAGCGATCTGTTCGGGAAAGTGGTCTACCATGCCGAAAGTCCCATGATCCGCACAGCCCCCGCCCCTCTTTTCGCCCTTTCAAGACTTGTGCGGGAAAACGGGATAAAGGTCGTTCTCACCGGCGAGGGGGCGGATGAGGTTTTCGGCGGCTACGGCATTTTCAAAGAGAGCCGGATCCGCCGTTTCTGGGCCCGCGTTCCGGACTCACAAATAAGAGCAAGGCTTCTGGGGCGGGTGTACCCCTTCGTGGCCGGAACAAACAGATCCGGCGCATTCTGGCAGATGTTCTTCAAGCGGGGACTCACCGATACCGAAAATCCCTACTACTCCCACATTCTGCGCTGGAGCAACACCTCGAGACTGAAGAGATTTCTCTCAAAGGACATCCGGGAAAGCTTCGACCAGGAGCATCACGTGTTTGGAGAACTGGAGAACTATCTTGATCCGGATATGCACCGATGGGATCCCTTCTGTCAGGCTCAGTATCTGGAGCTGGTCCTTTTCATGTCCGGTTACCTGCTTTCATCCCAGGGGGACCGCATGATGATGGGCAATTCGGTCGAGGGCCGTTTTCCTTTCCTCGACTACCGGGTGATGGAGTTCGCCCACAGCATGCCCCCCCGGCTCAAGCTCAACGTGCTGAATGAGAAGTACATACTGAAAAAAGCTTTCGGGGAGCTTGTCCCGGAGGAGATATGCCTCAGACCCAAGCAGCCCTACAGAGCTCCCATTGCCCGCTGTTTCACCCCGGTGAACGACAACACCTCCTCGCTCATGTTCACCAGGCAGTATCTGGAGAACTCCTCTCTTTTCGACATTCAGGGTGTAACGAATCTGATGACCAAGATAGAGAGCGGAGACGGGCAGGTAAACGAGGTGGAGAACATGGCTGTCGCGGCAATCGCCTCAACTCAGCTTCTTCATCACCATTTTCTGCAGGATTCCCCACCACTCTCTCATGCAAAGGGAGACATTTCTGTAGCGGATGAAACCGGCGAAAAGGAGTGCTGAGCCGCTTCCATACGCCCCCGGTTTCCATGGCAGACTCTTTGCTTTTGGATAGTGCATACAACGGTGTAAAAACAGATGAACCGGATAAACAAGGACGGCCGATGGGAATAGCTCTACTGATTTTTCTGACTGCATGTGCCGTCGCAGTCATGATATACAGGTACGTGCACAAATCAAGAATGAACCGGTGGCTGGGGCCCTGTCTGAGAAGACATCATGCCTCTTCCCGGAGTCCCGGCAGGCCGATTCATCTGTACATCGCCTTGTGCAACCGCATGTCGCCGTTCTGGGGAGGCGTCTCCCAGGAGATCGCCGAACACAGAGTGGTCACCTGGTGCAGGGAATACACCCGCTTCGCTTCCAACCACGCGGATTCCCGGGGAAAAAAGCCCGTACAGACCATTTTTTACGATGAATCCGACTACAACCCCCGCTTCATAGACACGCTCTACAGAATGTGCCGGGAGGGCATCGCCGATGTGGACATTCTTCTAAATCACCAAAACGATACACCCGAAGGTTTCAGGCGTAAAATAGAGGGTTTCAGGGACGTTCTGTTTCATCATCACGGACTTCTGCGAAAAGACCGCTACGACAGGATCACCTACGGATTCATTCACGGAAACGGGGCACTCAACAACTGCCGTCCGGACGGGCGTTTCTGCGGCGTGAACGGGGAATCCTCCATTCTCAAGGAGACCGGATGCTATGCGGACTTCACCTTTCCCTCCGCCCCGGATGTCACTCAGCCACCCATCATAAACCAGATCTACTTCGCTTCCGGCTCTTCGCAATACCCTGCCGGTCATGAACAGGGCTACAGGGCGGGAAAGGATTCCTGGTCGGAGGATAACCTGCTGCTGATCGAGGGCCCCACGGGGCTCAACTGGCGCAACCGCCGTTACGGATTCATGCCCCGGGTGGAGAACGGGGAGATCAGCTACCGGCGCCGCTTCACCGAGAACAGGGCGAAACTATGGGTGGAGAGCGCGGTTGCGGTCGAGGGAGCGCCGGATCATCTTTTCATAAAGCTCCACACCTACGGTGCTGTGGATTCCACGGTGCGCTACCTTTTCGGAGAATCGGGGATGCACAATCTCTACAGCACTCTTGAAAATGAATTCGGAAAATCGGGAAAGTACGTACTTCACTACGTTTCCGCCTACGAAATGTACTGCGCCATCAGGTCCCTGTGTCAGGGAACCCCCACCCTGCAGGGCCAGCAGCAGACGGGGTGAGATGATTTTTGATTGATGATTTTCGGGGAAGCGGGAATGGGTTTGAATAGCGAACCGCGAAGAGAAAGAGAAAACATCCGAAGCAGCATCTCCCGATTTCCGGCAGCTCAGAATTCGCCTTTCGCCCATCGTCATTCGCCGTTCAAAAGAGAAGTGATAAAACTCAGCGCGCAGACATAATTCGAATTCACTTGCGCAGATGTATCCAATTAGATACTTTATACTACGTACCGGATCAAGAAAACAAATCATTTCGAGACCTGGCTGCGTAAAATGAAAGATCCGCGAGCCAAAGCGAAAATATATTAACCAGAATAAAACGTATTGAATTGGGAAACCTTGGTGACCACAAGGCTCTTGGTGGCGGATTATCCGAATTCCGTATTGCCCATGGTCCCGGGTACCGCATTTACTTTACCAGATTCAGGGATCAGATCATACTATTGCTTGTTGGCGGCCATAAGTCTTCTCAGCCCAAAGACATAGAAAAGGCAAAACATATCATAAAGCAAATCGGAGACTATCGTGAAGACTGAAATCACCGAATTCGACATTTCTGAATACTTATCTGATGAAGAAAGTATTGCTGAATACCTTACCGCCATAATGGAGGAAAATGATACCAGAATGCTTCTTTCAGCTATCGGGGATATTGCCAAGGCTAAAGGAATGTCCAAGATCGCCTCTGAAAGCGGACTTGGAAGAGAAAGTCTTTATAAAGCACTAAATGAAAATGCGAAACCAAGATTTGATACTGTTTTGAAAGTGCTGGAAGCACTCGGAGTCAACATTTCTTTTTCTGCGAAGCATATTGAAGAGCAGAAACCTGCACGTAGAAAAGCTCGCAGAAAGAAATCAGATAAAAAACTTCCCCCGCCGAAAACCAGCAAACGATTCCGTCCCGGCATAAGGCAAAAACCCGCCCATCCTTGACAAAGCATCTCCCGATTTCCGGCAGCTCAGAATTCGCCTTTCGCCCATCGTCATTCGCCGTTCCATACCGACCGCAGGCATATAATATCCCCCGCATCCCCTACGAATTGATAAAACGATCAGCGATTACTATTTTTGGTGTTCTTTGGAGATATAAATATGCCCACACAGATTCAGTCCGACCTCAGCTTCAACGGCCTTTCCGTCGTCTACAAAATCGCTCACCTGCTCGCTTCCGGTCAGGAGCTGGAGGAGATCATGTCCTCCGTTCTGGAGATACTGGAACACCACGCCGGCATGAAACGGGGGATGATCACCATCCTCAGCCCGGATAAGGAGGAGCTGGCCGTGGATGTGGCCAGGGGCGTTTCGGAGCACAACAAGCGAAAAGGCAAGTACAAGCCGGGCGAGGGGATAACGGGGAGAGTCGTGGCGACCGGCCGCCCCGTGGCGGTTCCCACCCTCGGCAGCGAACCGACCTTTCTGGACAGAACCGGCGCCCGCAAGGGACTGAGACAGTCCGACCTCTCCTTTCTGTGCGTCCCCATCAAAGCAGGCAACACGGTCGTAGGCGCGCTTTCGGTGGACAGGGTGGCGGTGGATGACGCGGTGACGCTCGACGGGGAGCTGCGGTTTCTGGAAGCGGTTGCGGACCTGGTCGCCCAGGCGGTGCAGGCCAGACGGCGCCAGTACGATCTTATCCATGCTCTGGAAAGGGAGAACATGGAACTTCGCCGGACCCTTGAAAGCAAGGGCAAACCGGACCAGATGATCGGCAATTCCAGCACCATGCGGGAGGTGTACCGTGAAATCGCCCAGGTGGCGTCATCCATAACCACCGTGCTGATCAGAGGCGAAACCGGAACCGGCAAGGAGCTGGTCGCCAGAGCAGTTCATCAGAAGAGTCCCGTGGTCGACGGACCTTTCATTGCGGTCAACTGCGCGGCTCTACCCGAATCGCTTCTGGAAAGTGAGCTTTTCGGGCATGAAAAGGGATCTTTTACCGGCGCGACTTCCAAAAGGATCGGCCGCTTTGAAGCCGCCGACGGCGGCACCCTGTTTCTGGACGAAATCGGTGAAATGTCTCTCCAGGCCCAGAGCAGGCTTCTCAGGGCCATACAGGAGAAGGAGTTCCAGAGAGTCGGCGGAACCGATTCCATCAAAGTGAACGTACGGCTCATTTGCGCCACCAACCGTATCCTCGAACAGGATGTCAAAGAGGGCCGGTTCAGGGAGGATCTCTACTACAGGATAAATGTGTTCACGATAATTCTTCCGCCTCTACGGGAGAGAGGGGCCGATGTGCTGCTCCTGGCGGATTACTTCGTAAAGAAATATTCCCAGCTGCATGACAAGAAGATAGAGCGCATTTCCACCACGGCCATAGACATGCTTTCCGCATACCACTGGCCGGGTAACGTGCGGGAGCTTGAAAACGTGATCGAACGATCGGTTATCGTGACCACGGGAACCGTGATAAACGGCCACGACCTCCCCCCCACTCTCCAGATGAAGGACGTTTCTCTTCAGGGTAAGAGAACAGATACCTTCGACAAGATGGTCGCCAACTACGAAAGAGAGATTATCGTGGATGCCCTCAAGGATACCTACGGCAACCAGACTGAGGCGGCGAAGCTTCTGGGCACCACCAAAAGGATAATCCAGTACAAGATCAACAAGTACGGGATTGATTTCAGCCGTTTCAAGCGCCCCGGCGACAACAGTACGGATTAGATATTGTAGTCGATCGCGATCGCGATTGGGATGGGGATAGGGACGCAGGACTTGTAGGGACGCACAGCCGTGCGTCCCAACGATTGTGCGTCCCTACAAGTCCTGCGGAAGATCCGGGCGCTCCGTTGCGCCGGCCTGCATGCAGGCCGCGATCTCCCCTGTGCAGAACTCTTGATCAGAAAGCGCCGTTGCTTCTTCTATCCTATTGCGGCGCTGCCCTCCTCGCCGGTACGGATTCTGATGCACTGGGGCAGGTCAGTAATGAAAATCTTTCCGTCCCCTATTTTTCCCGTCCGCGCTGCTTTTATTATGGCATCCACGGTCGGTTTGACGTATTCGTCATTCACCGCAATTTCGATTCTGATTTTCTTAAGCAAATTGACTTCCACAACGTTACCCCTGTAGGTTTCGGTGTAGCCCGCCTGCTGTCCGCACCCGATAACGTTGGTGACTGTCATCTTCATGATCTCCGCCTCAAACAGCGCCTGTTTGACATCGGGCAGTTTGTTGGGCTGGATCACCGCGGTAATCATTTTCATAAGACCAGTTTCCTTCCGTTTTTCCAATTAACCTTCGGTTGTGAATATCTGAAATCCGTTGTACGCTTCCATACCCATCTCTCCCACATCGAGTCCTCCGACTTCCTCCTCGACCGACACTCTGAGTCCCATGGTCTTTTTCACGATAAACCAGAGGGCAATCGAAAGACCGAACACCGTTGCGCCCACCGAGACGACACCCAGGGCCTGAATACCAAGCTGACCCGCTCCTCCGCCGTAGAAAAGGCCCTGCACGCCATCCACGTATCCCGGAACGGCGAAGAGCCCCACGGCGAGAGTTCCCCAGATACCGTTTACAAGATGTACTGCAAGGGCACCGACCGGGTCATCAATCTTAATCTTGTCGAAAAACAGGACAGCAAAAACGACCAGCACACCGGCGATTGCGCCTATGACCAGAGCCCCGACAGGTGATACCACCGCGCAGGGAGCAGTGACCGCGACCAGACCGGCAAGACATCCGTTGACAGTCATGGAAAGATCGGGCTTGCCTCCAAGCCTGTAGGCGGTGTACATTGCGGTAAGGATACCGGCGCAGGATGCAAGCGCGGTTGTAAGGAGAATCCGGGGCACGTTTTCGTCCATCCCCAGCTGACTTCCCCCGTTGAAACCGAACCAGCCAAACCAGAGAATAAATCCGCCCAGAGTGGCAAGCGGCATGGAATGGCCGATTATGGCTTTTGCTGTGCCGTCTTTTCTGAATTTACCTATTCTGGGTCCCAGAAGAAGCACCCCTGTGAGAGCGCACCATCCTCCGACCGAATGCACGACAGTGGAACCGGCAAAATCATGGAAACCCAGTTCCCCAAGCCAGCCACCGCCCCAGACCCAATGCCCCCCCAGAGGATAGATAAACGCCACCATGAATGCGCCGAACACCAGGTAGGAGCCAAACTTGATGCGCTCCGCAACCGCTCCGGAAATAATGGAGCATCCCGCAGCGGCAAATGCCAGCTGGAAAAAGAAAAATGAAAAGAAGGGAATGTTGGAAGCGGGACTGGGAATCGTATCATTCACCAGAAAAGAATCGGTTCCCACCAGACCGTTGCCGGTTCCGAACATCAGGCCGTAACCCACAGCCCAGAAGGCGATTGCCGCAATTGCGAAGACGCTGAAATTCTTGCCCAGGATATTGGTGGTATTCTTGACTCTGCAGAATCCGCTTTCTACAAAGGCGAAACCGGCGTTCATGAAAAAGACAAGTATTGCCGATATGAGCACCCAGAGTGTGTCAACAGGATTGATTG
Organism: Chitinispirillaceae bacterium; assembly: GCA_046538945.1. GTDB lineage: Bacteria > Fibrobacterota > Chitinivibrionia > Chitinivibrionales > Chitinispirillaceae > JAEZKC01. The sequence goes on from JBKHHW010000036.1 coordinate 18,970, forward strand.
AAGTTCCGTCCTGGGCAAAAAGCGGCAGAACTCCGATTGTCATCAAAGATGCGCATTTACTGATACGTTGTAACACTGAAAAATCCTCCTCCTGCAGAGTGTGAATATCGAGTCCGGCTCCATCCGGGAGGAGGGGGTATATGCAACGTCCGTGCCATAGCGCTGGGGTGACAAAAAAGCTGATCCGGAACAGTTTTGTATGAATATCCGCAACAGATTTGTACCTGCGGAGAGGAGAAAACTACAAATTTGTGTCTGGCAGGTCAGGCTCGGGTGCAATATTGTTCATAAACCGACAGCAGACATCAGTTGTGTCGCTGCCATCTCGGGCGGGTACGGGAAAGTGTGTGAAGCTGCGGGAAAGAACCGTTGAATCAGATGAAATACAAATATGTTTCAGGCAACGCAGTACCAGATAGTGCAGCACCTCAGTAATCATCTTCACTGACAAATGTGGGATATGATTGTTCAGAACGCCCCCATTCTTTATCGGAGAGCGGGACCAAAATGGTATTCATATGACCTTCTCTTTCAGGAGTTGTTACCACGAAAATTTCCGGCAGTTTGTTTTTTCCCACAGCATATGCGGATATGAACCAGGGAGCTCCGAAATCACCACTCTGGTGATACTCGACATATCTGCACTCATCAATACTGAAATCAAATACAAGTGTCATGGAAGCAGGAATTCCCTTCCAGAAGTGATAATTTACAAGTATCCGTGTGACACCACCAAATGTTCCCAAGGGGAAAACTCCTATTGTACCTTCACCAAAGCTGATTCCCCAATCCTTTAGTTTTTCTTCCCATATGAGTTCTCTCTTTTCGGCCGGTATGGAAAGGATATTCAAACCTCTGCTGATTATCTCTCCATCAATCAGTTCTTCTCTGACCTTCTGCAGCTTTTCCGATATGACAGCATCTATTTCCCTTTGCTGAAAAGGGGTGGGGCGTCCTTTTATAATTTTGTCAGTAAAATCGATCTTGTACTTGGTAAAAGAAGCAAACCAGATCCCGTCCGTATCCTCCACAATTTCTCCCAAGTGATAATCATGATGAGCGGTAGGATCACTTTGGATCAGATTATCATAAGGAATAGCCTCAGACAGTTCTTTTGGATTATTACCCACAATGTGCACATACCCTTTTACCTTGTCGAATTCACCGCACACGTTGAAAATGACAGAATCCCCGTTCAGACCCGGAGGATGATACCAGAAATTAGTGTCTTTTCCATTGACGTAAGAACAGGCGCCAATCACTCTCATGATATCAGATGTATCTTCAATGCCTTCCAGAGTGTAAAAATTCAGCAGTTTTCCTTTTAGTTTACAGAAGGTAAAATCGAGAGCAGAATCGATTACTGCCTTGTACGGGACATACCCGGAACCGGGAAACACCAGGCGATACTTTTGTTTACTTCCAGCTATCACTTCCGGACGATACCTTGTCCACTTCATTACAGGAAGCTCGCATCTGGTTGTATCATTACCATCACGGGCGTGTAGGGGAGAAAGAAGAGCTGCCCAAAGGAGCACCTGCACAAAAACGGCACGCAGTGCTTTTCGGGACAATCGGTATAAAATGAAAGTGATCATGCTACCCTGCGTTAATTTGATTTCCGGTGTTACCTGTACTGATTACCGTAAGTACTGTAATCCTCATCACTGACATGTTTGGGATATACGTCTGATCAGAACACTCCCATTCTGAATCAGAAAACGGGAGCATAATGGTATATTACAGCTCAGTAATCATCTTCCTCATTAATGCGAACAACATATTGGTCTGCATTCCCCAAATATCCTTCACTCAGGGGAAATGTTATGGCTCTACAGTAACCTGCCCTATCTGGTCGTGCCAATACGATGATATCCGGCTTCTTTTTTGTTCCCACATCGTAAGCACAGAGAAACCAGGCAGCTCCAAAATCACCACCATGACTGTAAACCCGCTCATAAACACATCCATTTTCACCAAAATCAAAAACATATGTCTCTGATGTCATAAAATTCAGCATATAATGAAAGTTAACAACAATGCGCATTGTGTCTTCAAATCTCCCCAGGGGAAAAATTCCTATTGCAAGCTCGGTAAAACCAGTCGACGAATCCCCTGTCATCCTCACCACATCCTTCCTTCTCATCTCTTTTCTTATGATTGCATCGATTACTTTCTGCTGGAATGGAGTGGCCGACTCTTTTATGACCGATTCTTTGAACTTCACATTATATTTTGCAGATGAGGCGAACCAGATTCCGATATCATCCTTCATAGTTTCTCCAAGGTAATATGCAACATCAGATCCGATTTCGGCATAAGGCATTCCGGTTGAGTATTTTCTAGAATCATTTCCCACGAGATGCAAATACTTTGGCAATGTACCAGAATATTCCGATGAATCAAAACCTGTACATATTTCAAAATATAGTGAGTCTCTATTTGATGTCGAAGAAAGATATGCAGGGTTATTATGAGGACATTCTATCGGGACGATCTCTTTTTGCCTCTCAGCTATAAAGTATGAAGAGGGAGTATCCGTTGAATCCAAAAATACTCTGTAGGTGGTATCATATCCGGTTCCCGGGGTGTTTTTGAATAAATCATTATAGTCTTTTACTACCACGTCCGGACAAAATCTTTTCCACGTCATCACCGGCAGTTCGCACATGGCAGTGTCGTTACCATCGCCGGCACGCACAGAAAATAGAAAAGCTGCCCAAAGGAGCACCTGGGCAAAAACGGCACGTATCGCTTTTGGGGACAATCGGTAAAAAATTGAAATATTCATGCTGCCCTGCTTTGAATTATCCGCGCCGAAAATCACCTTCCGGTGTTGAAACGGAACCCGAGCTCAAGGATGCTGAATTCTATGTTTTTCATGGTGATGATTTCGTCTTTGGCCATATCGTTGAGACCGCCGGTGTACCCTGTTTGAAGAAGCAGGTTATGGTTGCCGACTCTTTTCTCCCAGCCCAGTCTGAACCCCACCCCCAGGCCGACCGAGACGTAGTCATCTCTGATGTCAGCCTCTGTATGGATACTGTGGTCCGGATTGAAGGTGTTTTTCACATCATCAGTTCTTTTTGCCGCAAGGAGAAAAGACACTTCGGGACCGATTGCCAGAAATACTCCCCCACTGCGGGTCGGAAGCATGAACTTGAAATCAAGGGGAAGCACAAGATTGGTGAATTCGTGAACCACACTGATGTCCAAAGTACCGTGCGAGGTCTCCCCGTACATTCTGGTAGTATAATTCTGGCCTACATCAAGTCTGGATACGGCAAACCGGATTCCAAGCCCTGCGGACACAGACACCACTTGACCGAATGATTGTTCATATCCAACGGTGAATGCAGGAGCGAACTGGGGATAAACCTCTATATTGTCAACAGTTAAGGCCCGGGAAAACGGATTGGCTCCGCCATCATAACTCATGTAGTTATCATAAACAAAACCCGCAGTCAGAGTATCCATTTCTCTGCTGAGCGGACCGATGAAGGAAAGGCCCGCGGAAAAACGGAAACCGCTGCCGTCAGCAGCAACCGACTGTATGACAACACTCAGAAAGATCAGCACAAGCAAGCGTACAGTTTTCATTAGATATCCTTTTTGACACTGATATGGCTTACACCCCTGCTTTCGTGACAAACGGTAAAAAAAATTAAAGTGTTCATGCTGCCCTGCTTTGAATTATCCGCGCCGAAAATCACCTTCCGGTGTTGAAACGGAACCCGAGCTCAAGGATGCTGAATTCTATGTTTTTCATGGTGATGATTTCGTCTTTGGCCATATCGTTGAGACCGCCGGTGTACCCTGTTTGAAGAAGCAGGTTATGGTTGCCGACTCTTTTCTCCCAGCCCAGTCTGAACCCCACCCCCAGGCCGACCGAGACGTAGTCATCTCTGATGTCAGCCTCTGTATGGATACTGTGGTCCGGATTGAAGGTGTTTTTCACATCATCAGTTCTTTTTGCCGCAAGGAGAAAAGACACTTCGGGACCGATTGCCAGAAACACTCCCCCATTGCGGGTCGGGAGCATGAACTTGAAATCAATGGGAAGCACAAGATTGGTGAATTCGTGAACCACACTGATCTCCAAAGTACCGGACGAGTTCTCCGCGATTCCTCCGTATTCGACTCTGGAATCAACCTCCTGGTCCATCGCAAGTTTGGATGCGGCACTCCGTACTCCAAGCCCTGCGGACACAGACAGCACTCGACCGAAGGATTGTTCATATGCAACGGTGAATGCGGGTGCGAACCGGGGATAAATATCCATGTTGTCAACGGCTATGGCACGGGAAAACGGATTGGCTCCGCCAAGATTCTCCATATAGTTGTCATACACAAAACCCGCAGTCAGAGTATCCATTTCTTTACTGAGCGGACCGATGAAGGAAAGACCAGCGGAAAAACGGAAACCGCTGCCGTCAGCAGCAACCGACTGTATGACTATGCTCAGTATAACCAGCACAAGCAGGCGTAATGCTTTCATTAGACATCCTTTTTTGACACTGATATGTTCTTACACTCCTGTTTTACAGGACACAGAGTGGTAGTGACTGTATTCTGTTACGATTTCAATTTCCGGTACTGAATTTGAACCCGAGCTGAAGAAGTGTGATTTCCCCGTTTTTTATCCCCAGGTCTTCATTTTCAGAAATGTTTGTAAGCCCTCCCATGTAGCCGGATTCAAGGAAAAGAGTGTGCTTTCCGATAGCTATTTCCCCCCCCAGCCTGAAACCCAGCCCCATGCTGAATGTTTTGTAATAATCTGTGACATCTGTTTCCGAAGACCTGTTTTTCTCCGTTGTAACAGTATATGTGATATCCTCTTTGTATTTTGCCCCGAGCATAAAGGAGAACTCAGGTCCGGCAGTAAGATAGAGTCCCCCCCAGCTTAACGGAAGCAGTACCTTCACCTCGACAGGAACAACCAGATTGGTGAAGCTGTTCACCATGCTCAGAGAAAGATTGTTGCTGTCAACAGAGATAATTTCACCATTACTGTTATACTCATAGGCGCTTCCCTGCTCCAGTGAATAGGTGGATGATGCGAAGCGGATTCCAAGTCCGGCAGAAAAGGACAGCACGCGGTTGAACGAGTGTTCGTATCCTGCAGTCACTGCGGGTGCGATGTCCGACTGAAAAACAAAGTCGGCATCGATGAAATCGGCCCTCATAACGGAATCCACCCATCCA